>JAOTWS010000003.1 GCA_029862745.1 Nitrosopumilus sp.
AAAGCAGCTCCAAAGAGAAAAGCAGCAACACGCAAAGCAGCTCCAAAGAGAAAAGCAGCAACACGCAAAGCAGCTCCAAAGAGAAAAGCAGCAACACGCAAAGCAGCTCCAAAGAGAAAAGCAGCAACACGCAAAGCAGCTCCAAAGAGAAAAGCAGCAACACGCAAAGCAGCTCCAAAGAGAAAGACAGTTAGGCGTAGACGTTAAACTGTCTTTACTATCTTTTTTCTATTTTTTATTATTTTATTAAAGAATATTTCTAAATTCGAATTTAGAAATAATAGGAATTACTAGTCATTCATCTGTAATTCAGGCAAGATAAAGATTCTTTCAGGTTTAATTTTCAGAATTACTCTTTTTTCATCTTCTCGTTTGAATGGATAATGATCACGACCCATGTATTGCTTTGTTAGTTTGTCTGCATGTTTGTATTCATAATCTGGAATTAATTCTTCAACCATACCACGAATTGTGGTCATATCAAGGGAATTGTCTTTTGATACAACAGATATTGCTATACGTGGGTCACGTAAAACATTTCTATGTTTAACTCGCCCTTCAGCAGTATTTACTAAAACATATCCATCTTCATAGTTTGCCCAAACAGGAGATAGTTGTGGAGAGCCATCCTTCATCAATGTGGCAATAAAAACAAGATTTTTTTCTGAAAATAATTTTATAACTTTATCATCCATAATTTTCTCACATCACATAGCTAATTGTTTTTTGAGTGTTTTTTGATAAATAATGAAGCATTTTACGATCATTATGATGTTTAAAGATTAAAAATTCTGATCGATTTTCACCGACATAATGACAAATATCAAAAATAAAAATAATCATTTTATTTCGTGCTAGATTTTTCAAGCACATTTGTCATTGCCCTGTTCATAATTTCCATTACCAGATATTGTGAATATTCTTCAGATGTTTTTCCTTTGGATTTGATGGTTTTTGGTGTCAATCCTTTCAGAATTTTCTCAATTTTTGTAGACGTATTATCAATTACCTTTGAATATGTTAAGTCAAAATCCACAGGCATTTGAAAATCAAGTAGCTTTGTTGACGTGCTATAAAATTTAGTAATGGCACCTCTAGATTCCTCAATTCTTGCAATTTCGATTAAACCAGATTCTTTTAAAATCTCCAAATGATGGCGTACTGTTGTAAGTGCTTTTTTATACCCAGATTTTTTCAGAGCAGTAGAAATTTGGTCTGCAGAAAGTGTCTGATGATATAAAATTTCCACAATTTTTGCACGTGCAGGGTCTTCAATTGCACGTGCATGTCCAATACTTGTCGTAACAATACGATTAACTTTGATTTGCTTTTCTAGCAGCGTTGACATACTAAAACACCTTTTAAATCTGATCTAAAAGATCCCTGTATCATATTTTTTTGTCTAATAGCATTACTTTTTGTTTACTTTAACATTTATGGTACCACTACTAAATTAATACCTATTAGTACAAAAAATATCATAGTGCAACTACTTTTAGATGTACCATTACAATAAGTATAGTATAGGTATTACAAAGATTATAACGGTATTAGAAAATTGATAAAATATCAATAAAGGATAATTTCTGGGAGATATGTCTGTAAATGACCCAATAAGGAAGTATTTGGCAAGTGATCAAAAATAAAATTCGAGTTAAAGGTTATCTAGCAGTTAACAAAGTAAACAATTACTCATAGTGTACATCCGCTAAGTCTTTCATATGCAATAACATAACGTTGAGTCATTTTTGAAATAATTTCTTTTGGAATTTTGGGTGCAATAGGCTCTTTCCCTGCACTTCTTGCATCATTAAATTGTTTTTGATAACCGTGTTCAGTTAACCAATCACGTAGTATCTGTTTGTCATATGCCTCCTGTGTTGTTCCAATTTGGTAGGAATCCTTTGGCCATAATCTGTACTCGTCAGGACCAATAGAATCACCTAATGTGATTTGACCATCCAAAACTCCAAATTCCAATTTTAAATCCGCCAAGATAAATCCAGCATGATCTGCAAGTTTAGACATTTTTTTGTAAATATCAATAGATGTTTTCTTTAGCCAAATATACTGTTCTTCATTTACAAGATTCATCTCCAACGCTTTTGATTTACTAAGTGGAATGTCATGTTCAGATTTTGTAGTAGGATCAAAAAATGGTTCTAATAATTTTGCAGCCAGTGTTGTATCAGTATGTTCTGGAAGTATAACCTCACCATTTTTCCATCTATCTACTAGACTACCATAAAAATAACCTCTAACTACACATTCAATTGGAAGCATCTGCATCTTTTTTACAATAATTTCAGTATCAGAGTACTTTTTTACAAAATGATTTGGTACGTGTAATTCATTAAACCAAAACTCTGCAAATTTGCATAGAACCTTACCTTTTTGGGGTATGTTTTCATTGAATTTTACATCATATGCTGAAACTCTATCAGAGAATTTGAAAAGTATTGTATTATCATCCATTGCATACAAATCCTTTACCTTGCCTGAAGTGAGGAATTTCACAGCCAGTTTACCATTTAATTGAATTTAATTGCTCGGAATTATGAACCCATCATTCCAACCATCTTAGGCATTTCTCGATATGCCTTACTAACAAAAATATCATTATCTGCACTAATCATTACAAACTCCATAGGATTCTCAGGAGGGGGAGAAACTATAATCTTTTTTCCAACATTAAGCGTTCCTAATTCTAATGTGTCACCTGCCCCAAAGTTTACATGAACATTGGTTAATGGTTGAGAACCAGTGTTTTGGATAGTCACACGTCCCACGACAAACAAACTTTGTTTGTCCAAAATAGGATCAACAAAAATATCATATTCTTGAGTTGGCATAGACAATTTCAAGACATCAGCGCTGAAAACCAATACCATTACTGTAATGGTACCAATACCTGCTGCAATGAGTACAGTGTATGGGTTCACCAATGGTTTTTTTCTTTTCTAATAATTAAGAATGATCACTTTACTTTCACACCATTCCAAAATGCAACCATACCTTTAATCTTCATGGCAGCATCATTGGGTTCAGCATAAAACCAAGCACAGTCTTTGTTAATTTTTCCATTTACATCAACTGAATAATAATTTGCCTTACCTTTCCATCCACAAATAGTGGTTAAGTCCGTCTTTTTAAAAAATTTTTTTTTTATAGAATCATATGGGAAGTAGTGATTTCCTTCAACTACTATGGTTTCATCACTTTCTGCAATTATTGTGTCATTCCAAATTGCTTGCATAACATTAAATCATAATCGTAATATTTAAAGAAAGATTCAGATTTTTTAATAGATAATAGAATATCCAAGATTAAGGACAAATTTACTTTAATTTTTACAAAAATATTACACTTACTAAAAAATATCATTTGGTTCTTTGACTATCAATTTTTAAAAGTTCACTTACAATATCTATTTCATGATTGTTTCATTTTTTATAAGAACATATGTAATTTGCATCTTACTCACCCTTCATTTCCTCTCTGGTTCTAAATTCAGGTGTGATTCCAAGAGATTCATAATTACCAGATGAACATGTAAAGCACATTGAGTCCTTTGGGATACCAACTGCAGCTGCAAGATTTTCTGCATCATTGTAACCTAAAAAGTCAGCACCAATACTTTGTCTAACCATCTCAGTTAGTTCTTCTTGAGTCATCACTTGTCCATTGGAAAATGTTGCTAGTTCTTCCTGTGATGGAAAATCAATTCCAGCATAACATGGAAATTTGATTGGAGGGTATGTTATCACCATGCTGATTTTTCTAGCACCTGCTCTTCGAAGTGCCTTAATAATTGCCTTGGAGCTAGTCCCTCTAACCAAACTATCATCAATTACCACTACATGTTGACCTTCAATAATTTCTTTAATGGGGATAATCCATCGGTTGATTTCTATTCTGTCAGACTGGTGTGGTTCAATAAAACTTCTCAGTGGGCCTTTCTTACTGTATCTGTCTTTAAGTAGACCCTCATCGAATGATATACCAAGTTCTTGTGCATAACCCAATGCAGCAGGTCTCGCAGAATCCGGAACAGGTATTACCAAATCAGCATCTTTTATTGGAAATTTTTTTGCTAAGAATCGGCCAATATTTTTTCTTGCAACATAGATGTTTGTTCCCTCCATGTTACTTGAGGGATGTGCAAAATAAGTAAATTCAAAAGAACAATGTGCACGAGAAGGATCATCTGAAAACATTTCAGTTTCTAATCCATTTTTGCTTAACTTAATTAGTTCACCGGGACGTACATTTCGTTGTAGTTGTGCTCCAACTGCAGATACTGCAGAAGATTCAGATGCAACAATGTACGTATTATCTGATTCTTTATGGCCTAAAACCATTGGACGAAATCCTTTTGGATCACGTGCAGCATAAACAGAATGATCATCTGAAATAAATGTAAAGCAATAAGATCCAATCATTTCATTTTTAAGAATTGATAATGCCTTTCCCATTCCACCATTCTCAGAGATCAGTGAAACAAGTCTTTGAGCAGCAACAAGGGTATCACTCGCATTTTGTGGAGTAAATGAACATCCTCCTACCAGATTAGATAATTCCTGTACATTTGCAATTGTTCCATTATGAGCGATACATAGATCCTTTACTTTGAGAGGTTGTGCATTTTCTAAAGTACTCTTACCCATTGTAGAATAGCGAACATGTCCTATTACTGCAGGGGATGCATACTCTTCTGAAATTTTCTTAAATTCGGATGATGCTGCAGAAACTAGTCCCAATCTCTTAAGCGGAGCTTTGTTTGGAATTGCAAGCCCCCAAGCTTCTTGACCTCTATGCTGAAGGGCCCTTAATGCATCAATGACCATTGGAACAACATTGGTTCCAGTAAGACTAAAGATTCCTACAACACCACAATTTTCTTTAACCAAATTTATTCTCACTCCTTAGACGTGCGTAAATCATTAATCGCAAAATAGACACTGAAATTTCAGATATCAATAATGAATAATGAGATATTTCACAATAAAAACGCTGATCTTGATCGCAAAATTCGACTATAGTCTTAAATTAACACCCGTCAATGAAATTCAATTTATCAATAATATTTACAGTAAATGTGTGAGGAAAATCATCAATCATAGGAGTAAGATTGATGGAAAAAATCTATAACAGTATTGAAGATAGGTTTCAAGAAAGAGGTACTCTGTTGATGCCAAACTACAACTAGACAAACATCTACAAATTTCCAATCTGCAAGATCATTATAACAGAAAGAAAATCCAAACAATACAATTTAAAAAAATCTGCAGTTTATTCAAGAAAACAGATTTTAATAATCTTAACAAAAATTTTACAAAATTAATTAGTTTATCTAAATGGTGTAAAACTTAACAAAACAGGTTATACAATTCGCCAAAAAGATAATTCAGTATAAATTACAATAAATAATGATTTAGAATATTTTATCAAGGTAAATGTTGCAAGCAAAAAGTAATCAATACTTGTTGGAGGATCATAATCATCATTATAACAAAATCCTGATAGTAATTATGTTATTTTGATTTGTGTGAATAAATTCTTCCTTAATACCATATTCAAATTTTGTGGAATATTATTATATTTTGATCAAGAATTAAAAGAATTTTAGGATTATTTCAATAACACTTCAGAATAGGTAATTCTAGAAATAATTGAAAAAGTAATATACGGACACCCAAACTAGTCACCATTTGGCTTCTCAGGGACTTGTTCCATCATCAATAAATCGTAGATTATTGTTTGCAGGTATCTTTCTTGCTTCGCTTTCAGGTCTTGTTCTAGAGATTGCACTAACAAGAATATTTTCAGCAGCAATCTGGTATCATTTTGCATTTGTCGCAGTATCTGTTGCCTTAATAGGATTGGGGGCATCCGGACTTGTGGTTCATTACAGATTAAAGAAAATCAAAGAAAATTGGGCAAATAATCTTACCATTACATCATCCATAGGCATTGTATTTGTTCTGCCATTATCGCTGTTTGTAATGCATTTTTTGGCATCAGACATCACATATCTGCCATTATTTATGCTTCTTTTTTCAGTTCCATTTTTCTTTGTTGGAATTATAATATCTGCAGCATTTAGTGCATTTGCACATGTTGCAGGAAAACTATATGCATCTGATCTGATTGGTGCATCATTAGGTGCATTATCTGTTGTTGCATTACTAAGCATTTTTGGAGGAGAAGGAACGCTTCTTTTAGTAGGAGTAATATCGGCAGTATGTGCAATTGTCTTTTCAGCGGCATCAAAAAATAAAAAAAAGATTTTAATTTCACTTGCAATAATTACATTTGCATTAATATTATTATTAGTAAATGAAACAAGTCAGATTTTTTCCATCCCAACTGATTCTCGAGCTCAAAAAGATCTACCTATTTTTCTCAGAGAAAATCCAGATACAGAGATTGTTAAAACACAGTGGAATTCTTTTTCAAGAATTGATGTAGTTGAAGGACCTACAAATAATTGTGATTCTAGTACTTTAGATCCTATATTTGGTCAACCACAATGTGCCAGCGAGGGTCTTGTTGCAAAAATATTCATCGATGGTGGTGCTGGAACTAATATCATATCATGGGATGGCTCTGCTAATAGTAGGCAAGAGTTATCATCATGGATGCAGTATCTACCTTTTACCATGATGGACGATCCTAAGACACTCATTATAGGTTCTGGTGGTGGAAGAGATGTCATTGCGGCAATAACAAGTGGAAATACAGATGTTACCACTGTTGAAATAAATCCAATGATTGTTGAAACTGTAAAAAGATACGGTGAAAAAGCTGGTAACCTATACACACATCCTTATGTAAATGCAAACGTAGATGAAGGAAGAAGCTTTGTTTCTCGTTCCATTGATAAATATGATATAATTTACATTCCATTTGTCGATACCTGGGCGTCTGTATCTTCAGGAGGTTTAGGGGTTTCAGAGAATTTTCTATACACCATTGAAGGATTTCAAGAATACTATGATCATCTGACAGACACAGGAAAAATAGTTACAATACGATGGTTAATTGATACACCTAGATTTGTTTCAACGTTTGTTACTTTGTTGGAAAATAACGGGGTTTCTCAAAATGATGCCTACAAACACATCATAATTGTTAGCTCTGAATCTATCGAAGAAGATCCTAGTGTAACCATGTCTATTTTCTCCAAAGAACCATTTACGGATAATGAAATCAAATTCTTTACCGATGCGTTTTCAACTAATGGTTACAAGCCTATGTTGATACCAGGACAAGTAATGGTTGAACCATATGCAAAATTACTAAATGAAGAGATAACTCTTGAGCAATTCTATACAATGTTCCCAACAAAAGCTTATCCTGTAACTGATGACAGTCCTTATTTTCTTTCCTTTGAAAAACCATTTCCTTTGATATTAGAGCAATTACTGTATCTAAGTATAGGGATTGCCGGAATTTTTTTGATTTTACCGTATATTTGGTTAAAGAGAAGCAGAGATATTGATGTTAAAAATAATAGTACACTCACAACAAAGAGTGTTGTTCTTTATTTTGCAGTATTAGGATTTGGATTCATACTAATAGAGTTAGCCTTATTGCAAAAATTAATTTTATTTTTGGGAAACCCAACTATGACTTTTGCATTATTGCTCTTTACAATATTACTATCAAGCGGTATTGGAAGTTTGGTGAGTGCAAAAATGATCAAGTTGAATACCAAGAATCTAGTTTTGTCCATATCTGGAATAATAGGTATGGGTATATTCTATGTATTATTACTAACTCCATTAATTCATACTGCAATTGCCGAACCATTTGTATTAAAAGCCGTAATGAGCATTGGGGTTTTGTTCCCAATTGGGTTTCTCATGGGAATGCCAATGCCAACTGGAATGAGATTGGTAAAATCACATATTCCAACATTCATTCCTTGGATGTGGGCAATTAATGGCGGATTTTCAGTATTAGGCGCAGTTCTAACAGTAATATTGAGCATTGTTTATGGGGGCTCTTATGCAATGGTAATTGGTATTTCTGCTTATGTGATTGCACTAGGTATTAGCTTGACTTGGAGACGGCAAACCATCAAACTGACTGTAAGCAAATCATAATATTAAATTGTTAACCGAAATATTTTTCTTTCTCTTCTTTTCTAGAAATCATTATGATCGTCTGAGAGTACGATGAGAAATGTTTTAGGCTTTGTTGGCATTAATTCTTCTTAGTAAATGTCTTCCAACTAGAGTGATATTTTACTTATTTAAGATATATAATTTGTAGTTTAATATTCTCCATGATTCAACTCTACCAAAAGTTAAACATATACACAATTTTTAACCATGAAGAACCAAATCTCGTAATGAGTTTAACCAAATTTTTTGAGTTTTATCAACTCTTAGATCTATAATGAGTTTTGTAGAATTGATAAATTGAATCTTGTCGTCTCCAAATTTACCTATTTCCTTGAAGGAAGTTTTATTTTTTTTCAATAGACTTTCAAGTTTTTTGAGATTTTTTCTTTCTAATACAAGTAAATAACGAGAATGGCTTTCAGAAAATAAAATTCGGTCAACTGGAAGTTTTTCGCCAGGTATTTTATCCAAATATACCTTACAACCAATATTGTTTGTCATACATATTTCAGATGCTGCAACTGCAAGACCACCTTTTGAGCAATCATGTACAACCTTTACCAAATTATCATTAATTACTTCTAGTACAGAAGACATATTTTTCTTTGAATCTTTAAAGTTAACAACAGGACATTTACCTCCGATGAATTTATGCACATATTCAAAGTACTCAGATCCACCAAGCTCATCTTTAGTATTCCCGATAATTACAAGACAGTCATCGTTGGTGATTTTTTGAGGGATAGATGGTTTTTTATCAATTAAACCCAAAACACCAATTACAGGTGTTGGTTTTATTGGACCTGCTGGAGTTTCGTTGTATAAGCTTACTTTACCGCCAATACAGGGTATTTTAAAAAACTTAGCAAAATCAGTTAAACCTTTTAGAGATTCCAAAAAAGTCCAAAATATTTCAGGATCCTTAGGACTGCCAAATTGAAGATGATCTAGCATCCCAATTGGTTTTGCACCAGTACATACAACGTTTCTACATGCTTCCTCAAAACAACCAATTGCACCCTCTCTTGGATTGATATAGCAATGTTTAGGATTTCCATCAATTTTTGCAGAAAGAAATTTTCCATTATCTAGACGTAAAACAGATGCGTCACGTCCAGGTTTAGTGACAGTTCGAATCCCAACTTCATGATCATATTGACCATAAATCCAAATCTTACTTGCAATATTTGGAGATGCAAGGAATTTCATCATAAGTTTTGAATAATCATTGATTGGTTTGAGTTTGTGTTCGTTTTCAATTGTTTCTATGTACATAGGTTTTTTTGATGGTAAATCAAGTAAAGTTGCATTTGCCACAACATCTGTAGGTAGATTTGCAAATGTTTTTTTGCCTTTTTTAATGTGCATCTGATTATCAAATTTCACGTGACCAATTACAGAACACCCAATGTTGAATTTCTTGCAAATTTCTTGTAATTTTTTTAATTTGATTTTACTTGTTACAATAAGCATGCGTTCTTGAGATTCAGAAACCATGATCTCATCTGGATGCATGTCTGATTCACGTGTATGCACCTTCTCAACATCCATCTCTATTCCAATACCTAGTGCATCAGCTGTCTCTGAAATTGCACAAGATAATCCACCACCACCAAGATCCTTCATTGCATGGATTAATTTTTGATTTCTTGCTTCAAGTATTGCATCTATAATCAATTTCTCTATGAAAGGATCAGGAATTTGAACAGCAGATCTATCTTCAGATTCCAAAGAGTCAGATGCAAACTGAGAACCGCCAATACCATCTCTTCCAGTCGAACCTCCAAGTAGTATCACCAAATCTCCTTTCTTTGCATGGTTTTTGATTAAATTCTCTTTTTTTCCAAATCCAATAGCCGCAACATCTACTAAAGCATAATTTTGATAACAATCATCAAATTCGACTTCCCCTCCAATGGTAGGGATTCCTAAACAATTCCCATAGTCTGCAATACCAGAAACCGCATTTTTGAAAAGCCATTTTGCATGTTGATCTTTTTCAATATTTCCAAAACGCAATCCATCCAAAATTGCAATAGGCCTAGTTCCTGTAGACAAAATATCTCGGATTACACCACCAACACCTGTTGCAGCTCCACCATAAGGTTCAACTGCAGAAGGGTGATTATGACTTTCAATATGTGCAGTCACAACATAACCGTCACCAACATCTAAAACTCCAGAATCATATCCTTTTTCTTTTATTACTAAAGGTCCTATCATGGGTAACATTTTGAGATGTTTCTTGGATGATTTGTAAGAGCAATGCTCAGACCACTCGGCTGCTACAATGTGTAATTCAGTAGAAGTCGGATCTCGCCCAATTTTTAATTTCAAATCTGACAGTTCTTGAGGTTCCAGACTCAATTATTAACACCTGCTTTTGTCAATAAAGATTCAAAGATAAGCGATGAAGGTTTATTATTAATAGGATTAATTTCAGATTCAACAGCTCTTTCAGGATGGGGCATCATACCAACCACGTTTCCATCTTCATTACACACACCCGCAATTCTATCAGAGGAGCCATTTATCACAACATCATATCTAAAAACAATTTGATTTTTTTTCTTTAAATTTTTTAACGTATCATCATCAACATAGTATCGTCCCTCACCATTTGCAATTGGGATTGGAATTTTATCATGTAGTTTGAATTGATTTGTAAACGATGTAGTATTATTTTCAACAATCAAGTTTGTCCACTCACACATAAAATTTAATGATTCATTTTTGAGTAAAACCCCTGGAAGCAATCCTGCCTCTACAAGAATTTGAAATCCATTACATACACCTAAGATGGGGATTCCTTTTTTTGCCATTTTTTGTATATCTTTGATAATGGGACTATGAGCTGCAATCACTCCAGCCCTGAGTCTATCTCCATAAGAAAACCCCCCAGGGAGAATCACAGCATCTATATTTTTTGGAAGACCTTTTTCATGCCAATAGTACTTGGCATCTAAATTAAAGACATCGCTCAAAACATGGTACATATCACGATCACAATTACTACCAGGAAAAACTACAACTCCAACTTTCACGATTATGTTTGGATTCTCAGATATTTAATTTGAATCTAGTTAGTGTATTTTAATGGGTAGAAAAAGATTGATCGATATTATTAAAGATATCATAAAAAAATCCATATTTGCAGATCTTAGTAAGAAAAGTGCTAGACGTATAATAATTCTCAAAGAAAATGATGCGCCTAAAAATAATAATTTAGTAGAGGCAACTCAGACAAAGGTTTGGCAAAATTTCTTTGTATACTTGATAAATACCACAACAAATAAGAATCAGAAAAAACCTAACCATCAAAAACATTGATTGTGACCTTGCTTACCATAGGATTATAGATTCTCAATTCATCACATATTTCTTGCACTTTAGATTGAGCAGTTCTCTTATCTTTTTCCTGGATAGTGAATTTTAACATCTTTGCAGTTTTTATTTTTGAAACTGTTTTCTTAGATCCCTTAAGAACAAGATCATTTAGAATTGTATCTCCCTCAGGATCACTAATACCAGGTTTGTTTTCAATCGTTACATGAACATCAAAAATTGCCATTTATAATTAAAAAATAAAATTGAGGTTAATCTATCTTCCGAATAATTTTACGCTTTTATACTTATTTTGAGATATACAGTAGGTATCCGGTTCTGAGGACTTGTATTGTTAAAGACATCACCGCCCAGTACCGGCTACTTGAAATTCATATTCTTTTTGATATATTCAACATATTTACTGTAAAGACCTGATTCATAGCAAGGATTTTTCATAATGAGTAACTTATTTTTTAAATCTTCTTTTGAACTGTACGTGCCATTTTCAAAAATTCCATTATCATCAAGTGTAATACAAATATCTTGCCATGCAAAAATCTCTTGAGGGTTTCTATTTGCAGTTGCATAATAGACATACAGTAGTCGAAGTTTGTTATATTCATCCAAACTCATATCTTTGCCAAGAATGTAATTTCTTTTCAAAGTATGAAAATAGATCAGTCCCGTTTTAGTCAATACACAATCAAAAAGTTTTGGATATTCATCAATCTTAATTGGATATAATGGGTTTTTTTGATCAGATGGCATTTAATTAGAAATAAGATCAGTCCAAAATAACTTTATTTTTTACATCATACCTTGTATTTTACCAAAATTAGTTCTAAAAAATAAATGCAAGATATATGAAAAACTCAGAGTTTTGATTTTTTTATAATCTTTGCTTGAATATGAGATTCTGCGTATTTGTAGAATTCAATACAACAATACGCTCTACGTCATGCTAGTAATACACTCATTTCATATAAAATAAGATTTTCTTACCAGTCACATAGATATTGGAATTTATAGATGATTATTCTAAATAAACACATAATGGCAAAAGGCAGGATGAGGTATTGGAAGATCACATCAGATGAATTATCTGGATACACATATGATGTACGCAATCTACTTAATTGGGAGATCAAGTGTATCAGAGAGCCAGAAAGTGAAGCACAGTTTATCGGAGTTTTTATGTACAAAAATGGTACAGCATACGACTATGAATCAGTAAAGGGGATCTGTTATTATCACAACAATATTGACAGAAAAGAGATTCCCTCAATAACCAATTTCTTACAAGGTAAATTCAATGGTAAAGAGATGGAGAAAGGAGAAAGAGTGTTTCTCAAAGATTCTAAAGAAATCTATTCTGCCAAAGAAATAAGTGATTTAGCAAAAGAAATGGAATCCAAGTTTAATACTAAAGCAATTATTTCGTTAGAGTTTGAGGGCATAACTGCTGAACAACTCAAAGAGGCTGGGCTTCCAGAAGCAAAACTATTACCAATTCCCACTTAATTGATATAGCATAAAACACAAACATAACCGATGTCAGAATTAGAAGATATTGGCAAACATTTAGAAGAATTAAGAAAAAGAGTAATCAGGATAGTATTAGTGATTGGGATTATCACAGCATGTCTTTTGTCATTTCATTTAGAACCAATTCAAATAGAGCAAACTACTTTGTATTATCCAATACTTGATCCACTAAACAATACTTCAGCTCAAATCACATATCATATGAAGGAAAATCTAGTTCCAGAAAATGTACAGTTAATTCAAACTGCACCAGGACAGGCATTTTTTGCTCAAGTGTACATTGCTGCACTAGTTGGAATAATAGTAGGGATGCCAGTAGTAATTATAGAATTAGTTAGTTTCATTAAACCAGCACTGAAAGAAAAGGAAGTCAAGATTAGTAGAAGTATTTCAATTCCAGCGCTAGGATTGTTTATTGCAGGCTGTGTGTTTTCTTACTATTTTGTAATTCCATATATTCTAGAATTTTTATACAGATATGGAGAATCAGCTGGGCTAGTAACTTTTCTCAACATCATGGATTTTGTAACATTTGTTTTACAATTTTTATTAGCGTTTGGATTTTCATTCCAGCTTCCAATTGTAATGTATGCTGTATCTGCATCAGATATAATAGATTCAAGTTTTTGGAGAAAGAATATTCGGTATGCCATTGTAGTAATTGTGATTTTTGGGGCTGTGATCACCCCTGATGGGAGTGGAATTACAATGTGGTTTATTTCAATTCCAATGATGGCACTTTACATTGCAGGGATGGTAGTGATTGAACGTAAAGAGCGCATAGAGCGTAAGAAGTTGAACACTTAAATCTCAAATCAGTTAACATCAAGCATGCAAGGAACCGAAATTATCATTGTAGTAGTAGTCATTGGTGTTTTGATTTTTGGCGCAAAAAAGATTCCAGAGCTTGCCAAGACATTTGGAAAGGCAAAAGGAGAATTCGAGAAAGGCAAAATTGAGGGTGAAAAAGAACTTAACGACTTCAAGGGAAAAATAGACAATCCCATAAACGATAAAGAATCAAAATAAGATTAGTTTTCAGCACTTTTTATAAAATCATTTAAAATATGTTCATAATCCAATTGAAACTTATTTTTTGTAAATAATCCACGGATCTTCATTTTTCCTTTTAGTTTTAAATTCACATCCACTAAAATTTTTGTACCTTCTAAAACATCTATAAATTGTTCTTGGATGTGACTACCCTTCCCATCCCCTCCAATTACAAAAACTTCATGTAATACAGGAGTTTTAGAAACATGCTTTGCCATAATCAATAATTCTTTACTTCCTAGATTGAAATGTTCTTCAACTACTGAAACATCATTTCTTACTGAACGAATTCTAATTGATGGAAAATGCTGTGGGAACAACTTCTGATAATTTTCAAAGTTAGAAAAAATTTCAAAAACATATTCTCTTTTTGCATTAACTATTTTTTCAAATGAGAATCTGATCAATGGTGTTTTAGAAAGTACCCCATCGGGGGTATAAATTGTGCTCTATGTTAAATTGATCTAGGCATTTTCCAACACCATGGTTTACAATATCATCAATTGATTTTGGTTTGGTATAAAATTCTGTAACCGGAGGTAAAATGATTACACCTAATCGGGATAACTTTAACATGTTTTCTAAATGAATTGCAGATAATGGGGTTTCTCTAACCATCAAAATTAATTTTCTTGATTCTTTAATTGTAACTCCAGCAGCTCTTGCAACTAGAGTATCATCATACCCATTTGCAATTGCAGCTAATGTTTTCATACTACATGGTGCTACAATCATTCCATCAACTCTATGAGTACCGCTGGAAATACTTGCAGCCATGTTTTTTTCATCAGAAATATTGGTTGCCAATGATTTCACATAATCAACGGTATGTTCTGTTTCCATGGAAATACACTGTTCGCCCCATTTAGACATTATCAAATGAGTTTCAGCATTCATCTTTTTTAGAGTCTCAAGTATCCTGATTCCATATATTACACCAGTACTACCCGTTATGCCAATGATTAATTTCAATAGCAATCTTAAGAGATAAGAGTATTTTATCTGTTATACAAAATAACTTGTTTACCACTAGGAGTTATCAGATACATCATTTTCATTACGCTCAGATTCATTTTGTGCTTTTCTTCGTTTTAACCACAAAGACAAACCACCAGCTGCCATAGCCGTTAGTAAAATAATTCCAGCCATTTGGAGTTCAAAATGGTAAAACACAGTTAGAGTAAAACCTTCAATTGAAAAAATCTATTGATTTATGCCGATCAATGAAATCAAAAAATTAGCTATATTAGATCCTAAAATTTAATCATATTGTGATTAAGAGTTCTGATATCAAGAATATAGTAAACAAGTATTCAGACGTAAAAATTGGAGTTCTTGGTAGTCATTCTGCATTAGAAATTATGGACGGTGCAAAAGATGAAAACTTCCAGACTATCGTTTTTTGTCAAAAAGGGAGAGAAGGGCCATATCAAAGATTTAGACGAATTGCAGATGAGATAATAGTCTTAAACAAATTCAAAGAAATGGCATCAGCCAAATACCAAAAACAATTAAGAGATTCAAATACAATAATAGTTCCACACAGATCGCTTACAGTTTATCTGGGTTACAAAATAATAGAAAATTCATTCAAGGTTCCAATTTTTGGCAATAGAAAATTATTCCAGGCTGAAGAGCGAACTGCAAAGAAAGGACAATACTATCTATTAGAAAAAGCCAGAATAAAATATCCAAAATTATTCAAGGATCCAAAAAATATCAACAAACCATGCATAGTAAAGGTTCAAGAAAAAAATAGACCTCTTGAAAGAGCATTCTTTACAGTTTCATCCTACAAAGATTTTGTAGAAAAATCAGAAGCAAAAATTAAGCAAGGAATTATTGCAAGAAAAGATCTTGAGAGAGCAAGCATTGAGGAATTAGCAATAGGAACATACATGAATTTTAACTTCTTTCACACTCCAATTTCAGATCAAGTTGATTTCATAGGGATTGAGCGTAGATTACAAACCAATATTCATGATTACAACGCACTACCTGCAAGACAACAATTGGATATTGATGTGGAATTACAAAATATAGAAGTAGGACATACACCTGCAAGCATCAGGGAATCATTACTAGAAAAAGTCATCAAAATAGGGGATAAATTTGTGGCTGCAGTTAAAAAAGAATATGCACCAGGAATTATAGGACCATTCTCACTTCAAAGTGTAATCACAAAAGATTTAGAATTAGTAGTGTACGACGTCTCTCTACGAGTTCCTGGAAACCCAATAGTTGCAACAACAAGTCCATATACAAAATATCAGTACGGAGAAACATTTGGAGTGGGTAGAAGAATAGCAATGGAGATTAAACATGCTCAAGAAGAAGGCCGTTTAGACGAAATAGTAACATAGTGATTTTTAGGAATGACTAAATTATTTGCAAAGATAATTTAAGAAAAGATTCAACTGAGACACATAAAAAATCTAAAAGTCACCGTATTTCTATAAATAATTTTTAAAATCAACATTACTTGTAAAGTAGTTTAATTTGTAAATTGATATAAAATTGACAGAATGTCCAGAACACAAAATGGAAGTCATGCCAAAAATAAAGACATGCAGAATTTGGGATGGAGAAAAATAGAAAAAGAATTCTTTATTTTTTACAAACCGAGATGTGAAGTCAACAAGACACTAAATCATCAATCAAAGAAAATAAAAAAGGCGCCAACCCCTTTGTTGCAGAACAATGAGAGATTTCCTCTCGTTTTCAGTTCGTTAAACGACTGAATGCCTTTTTCGTTCTGCGGGGTAGCGCAATCTAATCGCCAGATTTTACAACTAACGACATTAATTAGTGTAAGATAAATTAGTATTTAAGATTTTTTATTATTTATTATATAAAATACCTCAAAATGTTGTAAATTTTGATACAACATATAATGTATGATTAAAATTCAGATTATAGTATTCAGCATTAAGAAGGAATCAATTCATCTATCAGGTAGAAGATTAGTGGAAATTATTTCGCTGCAAAAAGAATCATCATAATAATGGATGGTAATGTAGATAAAAAAATTAGAATGTATCATGTGAAAATACTGTAAAAAAATGTGGTTTTTATCTAATCTAAAGTGCTTAATGAAAGCTTGAGAAAGTGTATCTAAGCACAAAAATATATTTTTAGTGAATCTATACAGTTCTTGTCAATTGGCTAGATTGAGGAATATGTTGAATACTCGACGTTTTGTGTCAAATAATTAAAACGGTTTGATGTTTGATACAAAATTGCTGGATGCCAGTTGACAATACAAACTCTTTTTTTAGCAATATTTTACAACGATGTATGAGTAAAATAATTTTTGTTAAAGAAATAATAATCATACAAAATGAGCCAAAACTTTGTCCTACATGCCAAAAGGAGGATAGATTAGAAAAAGGCATCATCAGAGAAAAGAGATCGAATGGAAAAACAATTCTTTGCACTAGATGTGAAGCTTTAATCGTGATAACAAATCAGAACCTCAGAAAAGTTGAATTATCTGGAATAAAGGACGACACGATTATGTTGAAAGAGCCTCATTTGATCAGAAGGGTAGAATACTAATTTTTAGATTTTTCAAGTAATTCCCGTATCACATACCCTCGAACATTTGCAAACTCCCAATCTTTAAGATTTGAATTTCTACATTCTTCTTTTATAATGAGGCCCGCAAGCCCATCACTCCAAATATGTCGTTTTGTATCATAAACTTCAATAATTTTTCCATGTTTTGTGATTTTGATAGCACCATGACATCGCTCAATTACATGCAATGCAACATTATGATATAATTTTTCAAAATTAACCATATTAAGATAATGTAACATCATATCAAAAAGGTTCCTAAACTTTTGGATGGAATGATAATATACAATATAGATCAGTATGAAATTTGCTGATGATTAACCACAAACTAAGCTATAACTGAGAGATGATGAGTTTGCCGAATTATGAAGCACATATTCAAATTTTTGCTACTAACATTTGTAGTTATAAGTAATGTTGATTGCCAACTAAATTTATGACTATTATATTTGGGTTTATGTGTGGAAATATGTTGAGCATTCAAAAACCCTGAGTCCATGATTGTTTAAGGGGAAAAGAAAGATTAGAAGAAAAATACCAGTCAACTAGAATAATCAAATCATAACCGAATCATTATTTCTTACTTGAGTAATTTATGTAGAATTTTATTGATTGTCTAGGTATTAGAGATGGTAAGCCATGAACATTCTTTGTTCATCAAAAAAAGAGTTTAAATTTTAGATGGCATCTGGGCAGCAATAGGATCTGTAAAAATAATAACCCCATTCAAAGATAGTCACATGTATTAAGAATAGTTGGATGTCATAACCAGTATTATTAGTATAGATACCCAATATAATAAATGAATAACCTTCCAAAAAAATTTCCAGAGTATTCAATAATGTACAAAACTATTTCAAATCAAATTTTTTTACTTGAAAAAAGAGCCAAAGATGCTAAAGAACAAGAATTAAGGGAAATTAATACAAAAATTGAGAAATATCAATTAGAATTGAATAAAATTAAGAATATGTTTCCTGATAAATTTTTTGAATAATTAAATTAATTATTAATGGTTCTGACCATAGTCACAATTATGATTATCATCTTTAGATAACATTAATTGCTGTACCATCTCATCACGAATTTTTAGTAAATCTACAATTTGTTGTTTTAGGGTGAATGAATCCCAATTTTCTCGATATAGTTCTCGTACTACATCGATTATTTCAAGATCTACATTTAGAAGATTATCCATAAGTTGTTCCTGATCATTCATGAGAAATTATAATCATACTATGAAAAAAACCAATCTAATTTATGATAGAACTATACACCCATACTTTCTTTTAGTAGATTTTTTCTAACAAGTATTGGAATGTTGTAAAATGCTCCTAATGCCATTGCGTCAGATGCACGATAATTTCTTAATACAATGTCTTTTTTTCCTGTAAAGTATAGATTGGCTCTTAAAACTTCACCACTTTCGTAGATTTTCACTTTGACAAGAATCAATTCACTTTGCTCACAAATTTCTTCAATCATTCTATAAATTGATGGAATAGGTTCTCCCTCAGTATCCCCAAAACTCGAGATATGTCGGGCAACTTCGCCAGAAAAAGCTCTCATGTGAAACTCTCTACCGTTATCAGCCTTTAAAACAACCATGCCTTCAACTGCATATGGGTCAACAAACCCAACATAATCAATTTTGACCGATTCATAATCTGGTTCTTGAGCTTGCGCGATATCCATTGTATTACGCATAAATTTTACAATTAATACTTATAAAGATAGCAAACTTTGGAATCCAAGTGCAGAAGAGGAAAAAGTAAATAATTATGATACGATCATTTTTTATGCACAAACCCAAATTATTTAAAATCCATAACTTTGGTTAGTTTTATGTCCACAAATCCAGAACGGGCCATATCATATGTTCTAAGCAAGTATGTTACGGATTATATGGACAAAGATGTGTTAATTCTTAATCAAAATGTATTGACCCGAGTGGCAGCTAGTATGCTGCGCAATTATGAAACAGATGATATTATCGTTACAGATGAAGAAAGACACCCAATTGGAATAGTTACAGATGAGGACATTCTGAGTAAAGTAAGTGATGCTTCAGTTTATGCTGAAGCTACCAAATTAAAAGACATTATGAGTACACCATTGATCACAATTAATGAAAAATCCACATTACAGGATGCACTACATAAAATGAGAGACAATAATATAAGAAAACTACCAATCATATCAAAGAAAAATGAAGTAGTTGGCATGATTTTTCAAGGCACAATTGCAAATATCATAAGAGATGCAACAAGTACAGCACCTCGTCTCTTAAGTCCTCCAGTAAAAGCAATTCTAGGTAATCTTGGTTTTGTTTTACAATTTGCAGGAGTATTGTTACTGGTTCCAGCAATAGTGGCAACAATATTGGATGATACAACGATTGCAACTGGGATTTATTTAACAACTGTTCTATTACTAGTTACAGGGTTTTTTCTAAATTCGTATGGGGAAAAAGCAAGTCTTAACTTACATCAAGCGTCAATATTGGTTTTTTCTAGCTTGTTTTTATTAATTTTGTTTGGAACAATTCCTTATCTATATGTACTTCCAAGCGGTGAAACTGAAGGGGAAGCATTTGCAAATGCTTTCTTTTCAAGTGCCGCAGGATTTACAACTGCGGGAATATCAATATTTCATGAGCCAGAAAATTTGACTCAGAGTTTTACATTCTTCAGAAGTTATACTCAGCTCGTAGGAGGAATGAGTTTCATCTATCTAGTAATCACAGCATTTTATCCAGAATCAAAACTTCAGTCAATGCGTGGCTTCATATCTGGAAGAACTCTTCACATGAAAGAATTATTCCTAACTATTACTTTCATCTTTACAGTATACATAGTGATTATAGCGCTATTACTATATTTCTTTGGAGAGCGAAATATCATTGATAATTTTTCACTATCTATGAGCACACTTGCAACAGGAGGATTCTTACCTACATCAACTATTCTTGAGGAATTAATTTGGCAAGAGCATGTAATCTTAATGGGTGGAATGATTTTAGGAGCTTTACCATTTACATTCCATTATGCATTTGTAAGAAAAAAATTCCTTGCACCAAAACTAGGAAAGGAGGTACTAACATATTTTGGGATTCTAGGTGGTGCCATTATTTTATTCAGTATGATTAGTGGATTGGATACATTAGATAGTGTATTTTATTCAATATCAGCTAGTACAACAGCAGGGTTGCAGAAAGAAAGTCTGGGAGATCTTAATAGTGGAGCACACATAATTTTGATAATTTTGATGATCATTGGAGGATGTGGGTTTTCAACCGCAGGTGGATTGAAAATATTCAGATTACTTCATTTAATAAACATTAGAAGATATTTCAATAAAATAAAAAGAGCAGAACTGTCAGATCATACAAAAAAAGAAATCATTACAACCATGATTATCATAACATCAATGCCAATAATTGCAGTAATAACGGGTGCACATCTTGCAATTACTGAAGATGTATCATTTGAAAATGCATTCTTTGAGGCAATAAGTGTGATAACTACAGGAGGATTATCAGCAGGCGTGATAGACATAGACACAGATTCAGGAACAAAAATTATTCTTGGATTTTTAATGATATTTGGAAGATTAGAGATAATTGCCATCATCTACATCTTTATTCCTAAACTTAGCTAGAATAGATTATTGCTATAATACTATAACATGTTACCTCTCAAGTTCAAACAGAATCATATTTTGTAAGATAGGGTTTAATTTTGTAGGGAAAAACTAAGAATCATGGTCAGCAAGTTTGAAAGTAAAACTAAAGGTAAAAAGTTGATCATAGTGGGATTTGTGACAATCACAATTTTATTTTTAATGTTTAACAGATATCAAGATCCAGAACTTATCACACCTAGTGCAATTGAGACCATACAAAGAATAGCATATGGGTTTTATATTACATTAATTGTATCTTTTGGTGCAATTGGGTTTGGCATATACAAATATCAAAAAGAAAAAGTCAAAAATGGAGAAAAAGATTTAACAACAATTATTGCAATAGTTGCAAATAATTCAAAATCAAAGAAAGTGTTTAGTATAACATTTATCACATATGGGATATTTTTTTCGCTAATATCTGGAACTTTAGTATATCAACCTGAAGTTAATTTTGCAATTCATTATGGTGCAATAATTCCATCAGGCTTTATTGCACCATGTTGTGATGCTCCAGGATACATGCCAAAGATAATAATTTATTTAACAGAACACATAGGATTACAAATAATCCCAATTAATCTTGTATTACAGTTAATTGTGTCGTATCTTGTTGCATTAAATACGTCAATAGCAGTAACTGCCTACGCAATTTCAAAAAAAGGAAGAGGAATGAGTACGATTGGAGCTGCAGTAGGATTATTCATCGCATGCCCCACTTGTGCAGGAACATTTTTGTCAGTATTTGTTGGAACTGCAAGTGGAATTGCACTTTCAATTGCGTTGGCCCAGATGCAGACATTATTTATTGCAATATCAATTCCGGTCTTGCTTATTACACCATATCTAATGGCAAAAAAATTGCGTAATGATGACGGTAGTTGTAAGATGGATTCCTAAAGAGGAGGTAATTTTACTTCAGGAATATTATGATTTCCAATATCATAACCATCGCGTCTAAGAAATTTCAGAGTTAATTTGTAGATTAATTCATCATGATCTACTTGGTCTAATATTTCTGTCCATAATACTTTTCCATTTTCTTTGATTTGTTTTTTAAAATCAGGATTCATAGATTCAGCAATTTCTTTGCATTGATCAAAAGTTTTTCCATTTTTGTAAGCACGAATACGTCTATCACAGCTATCCATATTATTATAACATCAAAAATCTAAATAAACCTAGATTAATGGATGCTCTTCAAATACTAGAAAAAAAGACTAATTTCATGGGTATAAAATCAGCCTCAGAATACATAGATTTTTTTGTTAATCTCAATATGGGAGAAAATGTAAGTCTGTTAAGTTTTATAAATAATGAAAAACGTACACTGAAAAAAAACCTTGAACTCAAAAATCTGGAAAAAGAACCAATAAAAAAAGGGATAGCAATTTTAGAACAATTAGCAAGAGAGATTAATGACATAGGTGGCAAAGCAGTACTAGAAAAATACAGAAAATGACTTCTAGGAGAAACCCATGAACAAAAATTCAGAGATAATCAGAATCGAAATTATTCGAATTCTCAATGAGAATGGAAAAATTCGTGGAACAGAACTTGCCAAAAGGGTAATTGAAAAGGTAGGCAGTGAAAAAACAGTTTACAGAGAAATAAGTCAATTAGTAGAGGCAGGAGAAATTGAGAAAAAAGTCTACGACAGATCACATATTGAGTATAAATTGATTAATCTCCATGAATCAGTAAATAATCAACTCAAAATAATACACAATGAAATTACGATAATTTTTGACGAAATAATAAACTTCAAGAAAATAAGTATAGAGGGGGATTTTTCGTTTCATGAAAGGCTAAGATCAACTATACACCAAATACAAATGGTACAAACAATAGATGGAGTCATGAAGCTCTTATCCTATTATCCCTCATTCAAAAAAGATCAAATGTTCTCACAAGTAATTCGTAAGATTAGTGATTGCTGGGAAGTGATCATAGATAGCATCGTACATCAGTCAGAAAAGGATTTTCTAAATGATGTACTTGCAAATTTGAATATACCACAAATTAATTCAAATAACATAAACTAAAAATTTTTTAATTTTTCTACAATAACTTTTAAGATTTCTTCATCATCAAGTAATATTAGTGGAAAATCATTTTCTTCACTTGCTTTGCGAAATTCAGTATCTTTTGTGATAATGATCATATCATTTTCACGAGCATAATTGATTATCGAATAATCAGAACCAAGTTTTTTCCCATCCATCTGTAATTTTCGTACGCTATAAGCATCATATCCAAGGCTCTTAAGTCGCTCATCCATACCATCCAAATTTTCATCCACCAGTATTTTCATATAATTTTATGATTTAATTTCAATATTAGTGTAAACAGACCTTAAATGACAGATACTTATTTTCAAAGAAATCAATGATTTCATGGATATTAAAGAAGAAGATAAATCTGAAGAGTCCAAAAAAAACCACATAGCATACTATAGATCGCTTTGTAAAATTATTTCAGATATTAAAGAGGAAAAAGACCAAGAAAAAGAGCCTGCTATCAAAAGCCATCTAGATAATAGAATTGACGCTATGGAAAAAGACAAAAAAAGAATTAAAGATATGTTTCCAGAGATAAGAGAGGAATAGTGGGATGACTACACCTGCTGAAAAAAATCACAATAAGCATCTGGATTCGCTTCATAATTACAAAATTCATTTAATAAAATACATTGAGGAATTAGAAAAATTAGATAAAAAATCAGAATTTGCAAAAGAATGGAATGAGACAACAATTAAAGAAAGAAAGGAAGAGATTCAAGTAATAGACAAAATTCTAAAAAATTTGATACGATTTTAATTGTGTTTATTCTGTGTTAAATCATAAAGCCTATTACAAAAACTATCTACGTGTTCAGATGAGACACCATCAAACCATGCAAGTTCATTAGTAATACTGAATCCATTAAATTCAAATTTTAGATTTGATTGAACATATTTGATTTCTTTTTGGATTAATTTTTTTATTTCATCCTGCTCCTGTATAGTAAGATCATAATCACAAGTCATCAAATCAATTTGGACATAGTAATTCCCATGAACAGGATTAGTTTTAGCCTTGATAAACGGCATGTTCTGTTGTTGACATCTTCTATAATGTTTATCATACTCAAACATCTTAGAATCACCAATATACTTGTGAAAAGCCATAACATTTAGAAAATTTATTTTAAAATTACATCTAGATGTCAACAGTAATTTTCTTTACTTTGGTAATCAACATTAGTTTTTTGTTAATTGTCATTTCAGGCTCCATTGTAAAATATACAATGTTTCTTTTTGTATAGATTACCAGCTGGGATACTTTTTCTCTTTCAACATGAACGTATCTTACTTTACCTAGAGACTTATCAAATCCTTTTCTCATGGATCTTCTTTGTGCGATTTGTTTACAGAATAATTCCTCTTCTTTTTGATTTTTAAGACTTGTTTTTCCAGTTTTCATGATACCCTCACGAACATTACCTTTTGAATCAATTACTGCTGCAAATCTCATTTTAGGATCCAGGTTTGATATCTCCTGAACTATTTTAAGAAGATCGACTTTCTTTGCTGTCATATCTAAATTCAAAACCTCAATTTACCAAATATAAGCTATAGAACGTTCTAAATAATTCAGATTTCATATATTGATATATATTTAAAATAATCAAAAAGATAGTTTTGTCTAGATATTCTTTCAGTTGGACTAGATTCAAAAATTACTTTTAGTCTAGTTATTTATTAATTAGAAAAACTGACTTCAAACATGAAAACGGGCACATTAATCATCATAATAGGAATAGGGATGTTCATTTCAGGACTAGTAATGTTTTACTCAGTTGAGATAGGTCAGAAAGATCAACTATTAAGACTAATCAAAAACACTGGGACATTTGTAGGTCTAAGTGGTATGGGAGTTACTTTAGCAGGGATTCTACTATATCTGATTAACAGAAACGTACCACAAGTAAAAGAAAATTTTGACATTTAAACTTGAGATAAAATTTTCTTGTATTCATCTACAGATACTACAAACTTGCAATTTTTACAAAATAATACTTCTTTATTCATTAAATTTTTAATAGCTGTTGGGATTTTTCCACAATACAATGTATTTACATCACAGTTAGGGCAGGTCGCCAAAAGGTGTGTCATACCAAACTCATTTTTTAAATTCAACATCTACTATAGGGTTTTATCATATATTAGGATCAAGAAGCAATAATACTAATGCCTAATTGTAACAACTAAATTATAATTAAATATACTCATATTTAGAAATGTCTGAGAAAGTATGGTTAGGTGCAATATATCTTAAAGATGAAGGAGGTTATGAAATCATTCTAAAATCACTAAAGCATTATAGAAACAGATTAAGAACGATAAGTAACAGTCCAGAATTAAAAAATGCCGCAGCAATGTTTGCATCGGTATTGAATCAACAAGCAGTAAAAACAATTCCAGAAATTGACAAGATGATTCAAAAAATCCAAAATAATCTTACGGATATAAAATTAACCCGTTCTTTAATTGAAGATATTTCATTTTTAGAAAAAGCACTTTTATGTTATCAATCAGATATTAGTAAGGCAGAAGACACGGGTCAAGAATACTTTGTTAAAATTATTGGGAACATGCAAGAAGCCAGAAAAGATAAAGTGGTTATCAAAAAGGCATTAATAAAAATAAAACAATATTCATAAAATACTACAATCCCTGCAAATACCAATCAAGGTAAGGCATTAGAGTCTTGCATTGTTTCTTTTTTTCCACCTGATTTTTTGCATCCAGAATTTTTTGGATTTTTCCTTGTAGATATTCCGAGATCAAGGGACTTTTAAAGAAAGGCTTTATCTGTTCAAGAACTTCCAAGAATTCATCAGAAGAAGTAGTTTCAAAATTTGCAGTAATTTGTCTAATTTTGGTTTCTAAAGACATGAATTTATTCAAAATATCCCTTTATTATTTCATAAAATCAAATAAGATCATCGTCATTCCAAGTCAAACGAAACTTTCCAGTGACCCTGAACATGTTAAGCTTGCCATTTTCTTTGAAATGTAATTTATAAGATTTATGAGAAACATCCTCAATTTCCAATGTCACATCATTTTTTAGAGCCTGAAAAACAATTGGGTTACTAGAGAGTTGTCTCCATTGTTCATCATCAAAATCAAGATGAAATTTGGTGTACAATAAGCCCATTATCATTTATTGAAAGAAACAACCTGAATAAATAACTAGACATGAATCTTATTTATCCAATAATTTACTTAAAATCGCCATTCATCCATTAAAATCATTGCAGTATCTGAAATATCAAACAAAAAATCTTGGGTTAAAAAATATCACCCCACTAAGAATTCATCCATCGAAGTTAAATACAAATTTTGAAAGACAAAATACCTAACACACCATGGGTGATTGATGAGGGATCATCAAAACCCCATAAATCATTTCCAATAAAATTCACAGGAATTACAATTATGAGGTTTTGAAATATCTAAAAAGATTAGAAAATCTTTGAGCACATAAGATTATGAATGATCCGTTTTTATTTACAGAATTTGATTTAGAAATATTAAACAAATCATAATGTAGATCCTCCTCTAGACATCATAATAGAATCACTCATTAAAAAAGAAGATCTGTTTAGTGGCAAAAATAGCATCTCTATTTTTTGTCAACAAAAAATCAATAATGACTTGAATTACGATCAAAATTGATTTACTGAAAAAGTTTATGATCATGCTAAAGTCATTACTAGTAAAATGAAATTTCAAGTAATACAGAAAATTTTAAAAATAGTTGTAATAACGTCAATAATTTTTGGAGTGCTTTGGATTTGCACGATAATTCTATATCCCAATGTAGAATTCTTAAGAAATATTCCGTTTGGAGGAATGTCTTTTCTTTTGGCACTGATTGTTTTTCCAGTTTATCTACTAGTTAGATGACTCAAAAGAGGGAATTACGATAACGTTTGAGAATTTTATACGGTCATGATTTTATTTTCCTAGGAAGGTTACAATATGTATTTAGTAAAAGATAATGCAGATTGCTCAAAACCAATACTTTTGTAAAATATGTGAGATTCTTTTCTTTGGTTACCTGATTCCAATCTTATCCTATAGCAACCTTTCTTTTTTGCAATATCAATACAATGCTGTATCATCTTTTTACCAACTCCAGAATATCTGAATTTCTCTGTTACTATCAATTCTGGAATATACATCTCCAATTTAGCACGATTTAGTCTTTGAAGATAAATAATACTTACAATCCCCACAATTTCGTTTTCTGTTTCTGAAACTAGAATAGTTTTGTGAGAATCTAAAAAATAATCCTGAATCTTGTTTGTGAATATTTTTATTTCGTTGTCATCCATGGGTCTAGGTCGCTCTAGTTCGTAGAGTAAGTTAAGAATTGACGGGATGTCATTCTCAGTTGATTCTCGTATTACCAAATCCACAAGAATAATAATACCAATATAATGTTTAAATAATTTCCAACAAACTAACTTCCGTTATGTTATAGTTATCTCACAACATAGCATAAAATCACGCCCAGAAACATGTTATTTTCTTTTGAACAATAGCCCCTTCTGAGTATAAAAAAAAGGGTTTAAGTAATGATCATAGTTTGCTCAGAAATAACCACGTACACACATTTTCTACCCCTGATACTCAGAATGAACTCCAACATCATTTCATCTGTTTTTTAGAATGGAATATTAGAGTCAAATTTGTATTTTTTTATGTATTTTGGTGGTTTGATGAAAAAGATCTTTTATGTCATAATTCCCATAACTGCATTTATTTTAATTTTATCAAATGCCTTATTTGGAGAGATTTTGTTTGATTCTTTTTATGATCAAGATATCAACAAATATTCTGTGTATGTTCATTTACAGCAAGATTGGAAGCATGCAGGAAATATTTTGTTTGATGTAACAAATGTATGGTCAGATACAAAATCTAAATCCAATAAAAAAGATTTCCATAATGAGTCACCAGATATTTCATTATTTTCCAATTATAATTCAAACCAATTACAATATCAACATGGTAAATCATTTGTAATACTAAAACATGAGTTTAGTAACTGTGATTCAAATTGGAAGCCTGTTTCATATCGTTATATAATTGATAGTTTACGCAGCAAAATTGATTTAATTAAAGGAACAAAGTTAAATGATGATCCGTATGTGACAATCGTTCCAAATAATCTAAATTTCAACTATGATGCTGAAAAACAAAAAGAATATGCAAAACAAGGATTTGTTCAATTTATTCCAATTTGTACAAGCAATGAAACTACTTCTTATGAATATTCTGTCTCATTAAATGATAAAAATATTGGATTTGATGTCTATTTTGTACCTTCAGAAGAAGAATTCAAAAATTATCTAAAAAAAGATTCTTTTGAATTCTATTCTCAAGATGACTGTCATGCTCAGAATTATCATAGTTTCAGTGGGGTTTGTAAAAATGTTGGAAAAGAGTCCGGTTTATTGATAGTATTGCCAGATGAACTTGAATTAGCTTTAACAAAAGTTCAAGTCATTATCCATGAGAAACTTTAGAGTTATCTTCGAACCTTTTATTGAGATAAAATATTCATATTCTTTGAGGAATTTTATGCTACAATAATTTTCTGATCTCTAAAAGATACAAATAATTAAAACTATGATTCACAACCAATCCCATCTTTGTCTCCATCAAATCTGTGTGGATCAGGTGGAAGAACTTTGAATTTTGTGTATGGTATATCTTTACAATTTAAATCTGGAGGATATGGCGGGATGCACACATCAGGGTATGAAGGATCGCAATTACCTACACTTTTTATTGTTTTAGGAGTATTTTGAATGGGTTTTGATTCATACTGTACCCCACATCCGTATTTCTGAGCCCAAGATTCATCAGAAAATTCACTAGATGCACAGTATTTTGATAAAATATTTGCATGTCCATTATAGAGTAATTCTGAATTTAGAATCTTATCATTACAATGCACTTTTCCTAAGAGTCGTCCATATTCGTCGTATTGTTGTTTGTCATCTTGATCAACAGTGATAACAGACCCAACGGGACAGAGTTTTTTTGTAAATTCAGTTGCGTCTAAAAATCCTGGTTCATTTTTTTCAGGAGTGTTTGTAAGCGATAATCTTATCTTGTATCCTTCAACGTAAATGGTATCACCATCCACAATTCTTTCAATCCTTGCAGAAATACATAAGCCATTTCCCAAACAAGATAAATTATTTTGTGGCACATTGATAACTCCATTACTTACCAGATATTGTATTCCATTTACAAAATCGTCATCAGATAACAACCCTTGGCTCCACCAACTAGCATTGTTTCTAAGCCATGAGGGAATCTGCTCTGAAGATGAATCAATTTTTGTGTTCGTTGGAACTTGCAATATTCCATTTTGAATAAGATATTCTAGCCCCTTAAGAAAATCTTTGTCAGAGATTTGAGATGCTGACCACCATTTTGCATTGTTCTTCACCCAATCAGGAATTTCAGATGTCAATCCAAATGAATTCAGTGGAAAAAATAAAAAAAATACAAATAAAACAACAATCCATTTCATTCATAAAATACAAACATACTTTATGTTATAACATTTCTCAAACAAACAAATTCAATGTTAACTTTTAGATAGACTCAAAAATACGGTCAAATTAAAATCGCTCTATTTCAACTCTAAATAAAATCATTAACATTTTATAATCTCAGTGAGCCATACAAAAATAGTTATCAATTTTCTAGATCAAGCTTATTTATCAGTAAAACCATTAACATTACATGGGAGAAACTATAGACGAATCAAAGAATATTTTTACAGAATGTAAGAATAATACTGAACAATTTTTTAATGAAATTGATAAATCCTCCCCAGTTTACCATCAAATAGCAACTGATATTCAGAAAAGCTATCTTAACGCATGGAAGAATGTAATTAATTCGTCTATTGCCATACAGCAAGAATATGCTACCAAAGCAGGTTTAAATTTTAGCATGCCTGAAGAAACAGTGAAAGAAATTCACAATATTGTGGAGAAGGCAACCAAGGCATTTCAAAATCAAAACAAGTTTGTCTTTGATTCTACTGAAACATCAAAAAAGATATTTGATGTATTCAGTGAAAACACCAAAATATTTAGCTCGTTGAATAAAAACATGATGGATCTGATGACATCGAGTATGAAAAAGCACACCTAACCTTATACACTATGGGTTATTTTTTAGATCATAGGATGTAATCTTCCATGTTGTGCATAAAAACAAGTGGATTAAATTCCATAAATTTTCTTAAAAAGATTGGTTATAAATTACATCCTCTTCATTTTATTGGAAAAAATTAACATGATTTCAAACACTTGTTATACCGTGTATAAGTAGACCAGTTATTCAATCGTGCCTAGTTATGATTCCACAATGAGGTTAGGTCTATCATATAGTTATCTTGACATCACACAATTCTGTCGGTGCTAAGCCTAACCGTAAAGACTGCCTAAAATATGAGATGGCTATCTAATGAAAAATTATTTTTGAGTATTTCTATATTAGACAGCTTATGAAGAAACTGTAAAAGGTCAATTTTTTAAACCTCATCTCTTTTTGATTTTTCTTTTAAATTATTCACCATGAGTGAACAAATCACAAAGAAATACATCCAAAATAAAAACGAGGAAGAAATATCAAAGAATCTTCAATATTTTGAGGTATATAGAAAAATGGTTAGCCAGATGGCAATGGATTCTGAAAAAGAGTATAGCTGAATTCAAAACTAGTATTTTTTCAGATTAGAAAGCATTGCAAATGCCTTAACATGGCTATGATCTATTTCCTAGTAACCCCATATATAGAATAACCACTTGGGAGATCACCCTTAAACTCACCTTTTAATGTGAAATTATAATCTGGTAATTTTTTTGTAGACTCATACAAATCTGCTCCAATAATAAATTCATTTTTTGTTGCAAGGTGATTTATTTTTGAGCACATGTTCAAAGGGGTCCAATCATATCTATTCCATGTGATTGATTTTCATCCATAATCATGACGGGTCCATAATCACAACTAATTCTATAGTTAATAGGTGGTAATTTTTCCTTTTGTGCACACATGCAAACAAAGTTATGAGCATCCTGCATTGCGAGGCATCCTTCAAGGCAAGTCATAAATCCATATCGTCTACCCTTGGAAGATTCTGGAAAATAAAATAAGAGACTGTCGCCAACATTTTTCACTATCATTCCCCCAAAACGATTTAACACTCTGGCCATAACGTTTAAAAAAATTTCGTAGTATTTTGCAGATTTTTCAAGAGGTAACCGCGCTGAGATTTTTGTCGAGTCAATTATATCAACCACCCCTACACAATAAGAACTAGTACGACCTGAAAATTCTACAGTGTAATTCTTTACCTTCATAGTTAAAAAATCAGGTGGGAGTTGTTCCGGTAAAGTGTCTAACGGGACGGGGGGAGATATTCAGCAATGTCTAATGGAATAGGAGCGGCTTCAGAATCTTCGAAGATCATATCAATATATTTTCACTATAAAAAGAATAAAAAGTTATTTAACATGACTGAATGGTTTGTGTTATGCCTTACTTCTAAGTTGTTATTAACCAATTTCTACAGAGACATGTTTTATTTTTGCATTATTTTTATGGTATTCAATTCTATTCTCATGAATATCAATGTTATTTTGATTTTAACATTCTCCAACAAATCACCATTCTTTTCATTATGACGTAATCTCTTCAAAACATAGCGCAAACATAAGCATGAAAAGGGGAGGTTTCTATTTTTATTCTTTGTCGATAAACTCGTTAACACCAGGTGGTTCTGGGGCCAATCCTTTTCTTTTTCTAATATCTGCAACTGCTGCAGTTAACATAGATTTTGGAACTTCAGTCCATTCCTTAAATGAGGTATTCCATGTTGCGCGTCCTGCTGTTTGACCCCTCATCTCTTCAGACAGGGTGAATGTCTCAGAAGCTGGAATCTCACCGACAATAATACTTGATGCACCTTTTTGTTGCATGTCTAGCACTTTACCACGTTTACCAGAAAGAACAGTAGCTACGTTTCCAACTAGATCAGTTGGGACACGAACCTCAATTGCCAGTGTTGGCTCTAAAACAGCAGTACCGGCAGTTAGTAATGCGCCCATACATGCCCTACGTGAAGCAGGGCCTAATTGAGACAATCCTCTGTGTGCAGTATCCTCGTGTGGAACAAAGTGGGTGAAGATAAATTTACAGTTTCTCATTTGCTCTTTACATAGAGGTCCTTCCTTCATTACTTCTTCAAATCCAGAATTAATTGAATCAGTTGATTCTTGTACAAACTGAACACCCTTTGTTCCATTGATTAATACATTTCCACGTGAGTCAAATTTCATAACTCTCTTAATTGTATCAGTATCCCATCCAGCCTCTTTTAGTAAATCAGCAACTACTTTTTTGTCCTTCATATCACTAATTTCACCTGTTCTAAGCATGTGGGCAATTTTTGGTTCTAGTGGTTCTACTTTCATGAAAATTTTATTGTGTCTGTTAGGAGACTTTGCCATGATTGGCTCACATGAACCCTTGACAGTTTCTCTATAGTTAATCAGTGGTTCGGATGTAATGATCTCACATTTTGCATCTTGAATTCTATGTGTTGCAACATCAAGGTGCAACACACCCATTCCAGCAACTATAGTCTCTCCACTTTCTTCATCAATTTTTACAACAAGATTTGGATCCTCAATTGTAAGTTGTTTTAAAATCTCTACAAGCTTTGGTAAATCTTTAGGATGCTTTGGCTCAATTGCGATTTGGACAACAGGTTCTGAGACATATTTGACACCTTCAAACATTGGAATTCCTTTGACTGTAGATAGGGTATTACCTGATCTGGCTTCAGTTAATCCTAACAATGCAGGGATGTTTCCAGCCCCAAGTTCGCCTACTTGTTCTCTTTGGTTGCCCATGAAAAAATTAACTGATTGAATTCTTCCTTCTCTTTTGGAATCAATAATGTTGATTGTTTGACCATCTTTAACAACTCCAGAAAATAGGCGTCCAATTGCAACTGGACCCGCAGCAGGATCTAATACCATGTTTACAATCATCATGATTGTGGGACCATCATCGCTGCATGCAAGAAGTGCTTTTCCAACATCAGACTCTAAGTCGCCTTTCCAAATTTGTGGAATTCTATACTGAACTGCTTCATGTGGAGCAGGATGATGTTTTACAACCATTCCAAGCACTGCATCAGCTAAAGGTGCTTTTTCAACCAAGACATCAATTTTTTCGTTGACATAAGCGTCAATTACGTCTTTAAAGGTGATTCCTTTCTCCTTCATCAAATCTACATTTATTGCCCACTTGTCTTTTGCAGAACCAAATGTTACACTTGCATTCTGAATAGATACCTTCCACTTTTCTTTGTATTCAGGTTCTGCATAGGTGTCAATTAATTGATTAAAGTTAGATACTACATCTGCAAGTTGTTGTTGCATTTTTTCAGGAGTTAATCTGAGTTCTTTGATTAATCTATCAACTTTGTTGATAAATAAAACCGGCTTTACTCTCTCCTCAAGTGCCATTCTAGTTACAGTTTCAGTTTGAGTCATAATACCTTCCACTGCATCACATACAACTACAGCACCGTCAATAGCCCTAAGACTACGAATAACCCTTCCACTAAAGTCTACGTGTCCAGGTGTGTCAATCATGTTAATGACGTATTCTTGACCTTTTTGAGAAAAGAGTAAGGTTACGTTTGCTTGATAAATTGTAATTCCTCTTTGTTGTTCTTCTTTGTCAAAGTCCATTGCCAGAGCTTTTCCTGCGGCAGATGGGGCAATAATTCCAGAGTTTGCCAAAAGACTATCACTCATAGTAGTTTTACCATGGTCAACGTGAGCAATAACACCGAAGTTACGAATATTTGCTTTATTCTTGATAATTTTCATAACCTCTGCAGTTGACTTGAATTTTGCCATATTCGCAAACCAAAGTTTTCAGGTATTAAACCTTAGCCTTCTAATAGATCATTTGATCAGATACATTACGGATATTTTTTGCAATTACAAAATGACATTCTTTAAGATTTTTCTTTTTTGCCTCATACAATACAATCATCTGAGAGAAAATGGCACAAAAAATTATCTGATCTAGTTTCTTTAAAGGTACATTTGGATGAACCACGTTCATGCCAATTTTTTTAAGATGTTTTCCTAGTTGGTTATTGTGATGGTTATTATTTTCAAGTATTATGGCAGTATCTCCCTTTTTTGCTGAAAATAGTTCCATATGGGAGAATTGCTCAATTCTGCAATAGTGCACATCATATCCTAAGACTTCATAAAATTTTGCTGCACAATACATTGCTATTGGATAAGTAAACATATTCCCCAAAACAAATATTCTTTTAGACAACTTGACTTTTTTTGCATCAAACTTTGCTTTTTGGAATATTGATTCATTAGGAATTATAATTTTTTTCACCAAGGAAATACATGTAAGTGCAGTTTCCAAAAAAGTAATACTACCTGCAGTGAATAGGCCGGTACTAGGAAAATTGAGTTGAATTATTTCATCAGATACATTTGCAAGTCTGCTATTAGGATTTGATGTTATTGCAGTTGATTTTTTCACATTCTTTGCTACCTTGATATTAGATATGGTATTTCCAGAAACGGATACAAAATAAACATGTTTTGATTTTACTAATTTTTTGTTATTGTAAAGATCTAGAGGATCCATAGCTTTTACAATTCCACCAGAAAAAGATTCTGCAAGTAATGAAGATACCATTGAATCACCACTTCCTGAAAAATAAGTATTTTTTTGATGACTTTGTGAGAGGGGTTTTTGTGTTTTAAACAATTTTAAAAAAGATGATTGAAGTTCGATGTCTTTTTCAAAAGATTCAATAGAATTCATAGTAATGAATAATTTTTAACATATATTAGAAAAACGGTTTTTTCAGGTTTTGATTTTTATTACGACCATTGACAAATCAAATATGGAAATTTCTGTAGGACACACTCCTGATTCTGATGATGCATTCATGTTTTATGGAATGTTTACAGATAAAGTCCCATCTCCATACTTTACAGTAAATCATGTGATAGAAGATATTGAAAAGTTAAATCGTAAAGCAACTGATCCTCAGCTTGACGTAACAGCGGTTTCAGTTCATGCATGTGCATACATTCCAGGATATACAATTTTGAGAAGTGGAGGGAGTTTTGGGATTGGTTATGGCCCTATAGTTACTGCAACAAAGCAAATGTCAATTGATGACTTAAAAAAATGTAAAATTGCAATTCCAGGAAAGATGACATCAGCATTTTTGTTACTGCAGTTAATGATAGGAAAATTTGATCATATAGAAATGAATTTTAGTGATATTCCAGATGCTGTCAAATCAGGCAAAGTTGATGCAGGATTAGTAATTCATGAGACACAATTATCATATGAGCAAGAAGGAAATATCAAAATTCTAGATGTTGGAGAATGGTGGGATAAGACAACAAATGGATTACCAGTTCCGCTTGGGATTAATGTAATGAAAACAGAGATAGGCATGGAAACCATTGTAAAGTTTGATAGATATCTACAAGCATCAATTGAATTTGGCTTGAAAAATTTTGATGATGCCATAGAATATGCAATGCAGTACTCAAGAGGAAAGTCACGTGATTTAATTAAAAAATTTGTAAAAATGTATGTTAATAAAATAACTGTAAACATGGGAGATTCAGGTGAAGAATCAATCAGAAGATTATTTGAGATGGCAAAAGAAAAGAAACTAGTTCCAGACTTTGAGATCAGTATAGCCACCAAGTAATTATAGAACTAAAAAATTTTATTAAATATGGGAGATGGTATAGGCGGTCCAGTTATCGGGATTCTGACAAATAATGCTTTTGAATTATTAGTAAGTCACACTAGGAAAGACAATCAAGAAAGTTATGGAAAAACTGAAAAAATAATAATTGGAAAAATTGATGATCCTGAACAGCCTCAGTATGAAGAAACTACAAAAGAAGACTTGGAACGTGCATTAAAGGGCAAATTTGTTTCATGCAATGTTCAATACAGAGATACAAAAACAGATGCGCTTGTTTGTAATGTATTTGTTCAGAAACCTCCAGAAGGATTTGTCTGATTCCATTTATACCCCAAATTTGTGTTTGTTAATTCATACATAAAAATTCACAAATAATAGAAGTTCATCCATTTGAAAAAAGATACTGTAATCGTCATAGGATTGCAAGAAAATGCTTAGAATCTTTATGAGATGGCGATATGAAAAAATGGATTTCAAAGAAGTTGGAGATCCTGAAGAAACATCTAAAGTCAAGATGAAAAAAATCAAAAATAAACTGATCAGAGAAAACTTGCTAAATGATGAGTCGGTGCAAAGATAGCAGTTGATGGCAAAATAGGACATCTTGAGTGAAAAAGTTCAGAAGATGTTGTTCTTTGAAAAGATTATCATCTAAATGACGATTAGATTCTAAACTCCAACAAGCTTAAGTTCATAATTTTTAAAAATTAAAAAATAAAAAACCAGTTAATTTAAGAGTCCCTATGAAATAGTTTTTCTATCTTGGTTCATTATTACATCAATAAAATAAAACGTGTAGCCCATAAACCTTCTAAATGTGTGAATTGTGATGGATCAGACATTAAAGATGATGCAGTTTTAGCTACAATTGGCCCTTCTGAAGCAAATGCAGATTATGTGCCTTCAATTCTATGTCTTTCTTGTGAAACTTTGATGATAATTACTACCCAATTAGAATTAGTGGTTGGAATCCATCATTCTGTAGGAAATCAGGTAACTATGCGTAATTCTTAAAACAATAAAAATCAACTATATCTGAACTAGAAAAATATCTTGTATTTTTTGAAAATCGTAAAACAAAAAAAGAAAATCATGAGGAAGTGAATCGGTGTTCAAAATGCAATATACATTAATTCAGAATGGGTTTTTGGATTTTTATCAAAATTGCATTGTTTGGTAAATAGATTCTAAAACCATACACTTAAGTTCATAGTGTATTTCGAAACGTATTGAAACTACCACAAAATGATAAAAAGGCAATAATTATCAGTTTATTGATGCTAATTGGGATTGGAATGTACACATATTCAATTATATGAAAAAATATTGATTAGATTCTAAACTTCAACAAGCTTAAGTTCATAATTATCAGATTACAGTCATGGTTGATTATGATCAGGAACCTGATAGATATGAAATAATATCGATTGAATCAGAAATTAGAGTGGGAGTTTTTCACAAAGTTGTTAAAGACTTGGAAACCGGAAAGGCTGTTTCTTGTTCTTGTAAATGTTGGAGTAAAGGAAACAAGCCTTGTTTTGGTATGAGAACTATTGGGTTTGATAGTTAATAGATTCTAAATTCTTTTGAGAATAGACAATACGCTTAAGTTAACACAGAATTTAAAAAGACATGATTCCAAAAGGAGACATACCTGGTGTATGTGAAGATTGTGGGGAACGCATCACATATTCTAAAAAATCTATACAAACTCATACAGAATTATTGAAAAAACATCGGTGTCCAAAGTGTGGGAATTTTGCATTGAAAACATTAAGTACTGGTTTGTGATTGTCAGTGGAGATCCTGATCTCATTTCATTCATACTATGAGAGATGTTAAGGAAGAAGTTGACTACACCTCCAGAAGGTTTCATCTGATTATTTTAACAATCATCAATTTTTGCAACACGTGGAAATAATTTAGAATTCAAGATATGATTTTACAGTTATTCAATAATCAAATATGGTTTTGTTTATTATAACATATGAAATAAATTAAATTCAAATTATTTATCTCTTAAAAAAATGTGTGCCATTTTGATTCAAATTCATCATTATAAATTACCAACTGCAAGCACCTACAAACACTATTTTTTATTCAAAGATATTCATTTTAGAAGATTTACAGAGATGTGAAAAGAGACTATTTCTTAAATCACTATAAAGTAAGACTATCTTGATTTTTTAAATTGATGTACTATGTCTTGCTGTATTAAAATCTCAATCTCATTAATGAATTTCTTGTCAGACATTTTGTCTTGGACCCATAATTTTGCATTGTTTTTAAACACAGGGAGAGTATTTTTATTATTATCTTGTATATCGATATCAATTTGTGGCACTTGGATAATTTTCTTCTCAATCAAATATTCTATTGATCTAAGATAGCCAGAAGTATTGATTTTATCTTCTACCCACCATGAAGTAGTACTTTTAAACCAATTTGGAATAGACGGGATGGAGAAAAGACGTGTCTCTGTGTTTATATCATCAATTAAGACTATCTTTAACCCATAATTCTTTACCTCGTCTATTAATTCATCAAGTTCAAAATACTGAGTAACATCAAGTTGATTTTCAAAAACCCATCCACTTCTTTTTGAATATTCATGTGGATGAAGCAACACCACTGCAAATCCATAATCCCGTACGCTGAATTTAATATCATTCATTGTTTGATTTGCTGGAATACCATACCATGCTCTTCCTTGCTCAATATATCCTGTAGAAGCTGTGGATGGAAACCTAAACAGAGACTCATCTTTGAGAGGATAAGGTGCAACATCAAATGATGAAACAGAGCTGATATATTGTATATTTTCTTGGTTTAACACAGAAATGGTATCAGTATTATAACGTCCAAAAGGTGGAATGAAAACAGAGGGTTTTTTCTCAATTAAATCAGATATGTTGTTATTAGTATTTCTGATAAGCTCAAGCTGTTCATCCTTATTCATAGTTGTAATGTCAGAGGTACCACCATGATTACCAATTCCAATAAGTTTGTCATTTTTGGATATGGTTGTTTTTAGGAAATTAGTTAGTTCTGCATCACTACCAAAATTTTCTCCTATAATCCCTACAGTAAGAGGCACATCTTTACTAAGAAATAGATTGATCAATTCTTCTTGTACATCAATAAGATAATAATCTTGTACATTGTCTAATCTAAATGCCACACAGTTACATGTTTCATCAGGGGATTCAATTTCAGACTTATTTTTAATGCTATTAATCTCATAGTCTATGTTTTGGTCGTTTGATTCAAAAATTTTTATTTCACCCATATTTTTATGAACTAATATTTCTTTTATTGCCCAGACTTTGGATTCAGAGTTTGAGGAATCCAGTACACGTAAAAAGTAAAAACCTACAGGAACATTTGAGAACGTTGCTTCACCATGAGAATCTACTTTTGATTGAGTTACCTTATCATTATTATTATTGTATAATTCGATAGCAAATTCTCCATCATAACCTGAAATAGGTTCTCGTATATTTTTATAAAGTTGTATCTTTATTAGATCATCTACTACGGACTTCCAAGGGGTCTTTATAATCTCATTATTAAGTCCCTGGGCAAAACGGAATTTAGGAACAGTGTATGAAACTTCTTCACTTAAGGATATTTTTGCAGAATAATAATCGTTAATACCATTGGGAATTTGTAACCAAAATCTTTCAGTTCTTCCGTCATTTCCTGTAACATCTTCTGCCCATTTTATTCCTTTATGAGAGAAGATTTCAACTTTGGCTCCTTGGATTGGCTTGTTATCATCATAATAAATTGTAAAAAGAGTCCCTCCCAGGTCTCCAATAGGTATTTTAATTTTTTTAGTTGAATCATCAATTGTTAAAATATGATATCCAACAAACATGTCATGCCTGTAAATATTAATGACATACTTTCCTTTTTCTAGGGATATTTTACTAGGGTTTACTGGTTGTTCCATTTTTAGAATTGGTGTTTTTCTATCATTTTCTGAAAAGATTTCAACATACATGCCCCATGAATTTATTGGATCTTCATTACTATCCACTATTGTCAATTCAACAGTACTAGTCTCAGCATATGCAAATACGGCTGGCAGAGCTAAGATCACAAGCAACCATAACCAATTTTTCAAGTATTTTTTCTATATTGACAACGCTTTATTTCCTTTGCTATATAATCATCAAAAAATTCGGCATAAAATAGAGATATCGCCATAAACTAATACAAGAACAACAAACGGATTATTACTATAATGGTTAACTCTTACTTACTCCTGATGCATTGACTTTACAAAGTCAATTACTTTAAGCAATGATCACATATGAAATCACAGATTCCTAAGATCTCTTTAATAGTCCTATTTCACATAGCAGAGATCCTCAAGTAGAAGCAATATTAAGAAAGAGATGAGATAAAAGATCTAAATAAACATAAAAAATTCATGGAATGATTATAGATTAAATGCTGAAATTCATCAATTAATCATAGACTCAATTTTTACACAATAAGAAATCTATTTGGTGATATTCACTAATGACAGTAACCAAAATAGAAAAAACACATGGGTTAGAATTAATCCTCAGAATCATAATCTGCATCATATTCTATGCTGTCATCCTCGATTTCATAGTTATCTGAATCTGTTTCGTAATAACTCATAAGAATCGTAATAGATTATTTAGTAGATAAACAATTCACTAATTGATTTCATCTCTTCTTAAATCATCTAGAATTATTCTAAGTGTGACAGAGGATTTTTCTGTGATTAGTCACACCAAAATACAACCATGATTATAAGGGACGTTATTATTAGCAAAATATACTAGGTATTATTTTCTCAGTATCTTTTACTAAACATCAGTAATATGATACTAAAAAATTTCAACTAAAAGAATTTACCCATATAACAACAATGATTTAAGAATTATCCAAGAAAGTTTATGTAAATTCAAATTAACTATTTTTTATAGTTTACACAATGAATTCTTCAAAGGCATTTAGGAAACGTGATCTTTCCAAAGTTAATTTTGAATATGAAGAGTTGATTGGAAGAAACTTCTCAGATGCAGATATGAATGGAGTTAATCTCAAAAACAGAGATATCCATAATGCAGATCTTAGCTGCACTAATTTGAGCGAAGCTGACCTGAGTGATGCAATATTATTTTATGTTAAATTAAGAGGGGCAGATATGAGAAGGATTAATCTTTCAAACGCAAAATTATGGGATGCCGAATTGTACGGAGCGAATCTTCAAGATGCAGATATTAGAGGTGCAGATTTGTTTTATACAGATTTAAGAAATGTAGATTTAACTGGAGCTAACATGAGTAAAGTTAATCTCAGACATGCAAACTTTGAAGGTGCAATTCTGACATCAACTAGATTTGCAGATGCAAATTATGATCTTCATACATTGGACACCCTTTCTGAAAGTGCAAGGACTGTGCTAAAGAAACAAGGTAAATTATGGTAAAATATTTGCACATCAACCACTAAGATATTTTAGGCTAAAGATTACAATTAAAATATAATTTTAATTTCATCATCGAAATGATTTCATATCAGATAATATTGTAGTGTTTAATGGTCAAGATAAAAATTGATGAGAAAAGACATCAAGAACTGCTAAAACAAAAAAAAGAATTAGAAGATAATAGACCACATGATATCGAAGCAATGCGGAGATGGAAACATTTGATGGGAAAGGTACTTCAGGAATTAGAATTATTTAATTAACAATATTCTTAAGTTCAAAATTATGAATAAAAATAATGGATATTTACTCCAGTAAATTTGCAATAATTTTGATAATTATATTAGCAGGGATTTTTGGATTACAATTGATGAATAACAATGACAACAATAGTACATTAATTGATGCTGAAACATGCGAATTATACATTATAGATTCTCAGATTAATGCCAAACAGTATCTTAATGAATTTGATTCAAAATGTATTGAATTTAAAAACTTAAATCCATAAAATTAGCTTATATAATACAAAATATTATTTCCCAAATACTTGGGTAAATAATTTGTATCTAAAAGACACGAAGCAATCAAGCATAGAGACAACTTTGTTAACTGTGATCATTATAGTATGATGAATAGATCTTAGTTTTCCATATATTGAAGATAGATATCAATAAGAAGAAAATCAAGATTCCAGCATAATAATGACAGACAAATATCTAAAAATTTAACATATCTAATATATGACGGAGTGAGATTATTATCAGAAATGGTTCTTTTAGATAAAAAAATGCTGATAGGTGGAACTGCAATGATAGTCGTAGGCATCATACTTGTTACAATCAACAGCGCTTCAATGCCAGCAGGCCAAACCGGAATGACTGAAGAGGAAGTAATTGATTTAATGATTGCACAACAAGAAATTCAAGACTATAACACATTATCAGGAATTCTAATAGGAATAGGATTTTTGTTAGTTTTAATTAGTTTTGGAGCAAGAAGAAAGAAAGGCAGTACAAAAAGAGAAGAAAAAAAGCCAGTAGAATAATTCAAACTTTTTAATCTTAAATTAGTAATACAATATTATTGATTCAGGCTGAAATTAGCATATATCCAATAGCTACACGTACTACTAGTGCTAGTTTTTACATTGCAAAAGCAATAGAATCGATACAAAACATAGAGAATCTCAGATTTGAGATTAATTCAATGGGAACAATTTTAGAATCAAATAGTATCGATATAATCAACACAGCTACAAAGAAAATGATGGATACAGTTCATAATCTAGGGATTGCAAGAGTAGAAGTTATAATCAAAATTGATTCAAGAAAAGATAAAGATCTTAGTATGGAAGAAAAAATAGATTCAATTAGAAAATACATAAAATTGTAACAAATGATTTAGTTTGAAAAATTTACAAAATCTGTAATTGACATGATTTTACCCATTTCGACTAACTACCCATATCTTTTTTTGCTCAAAGTTTTTAACGTATTATTTTTTATGATGAAAAATAAAACATGTTTGTTATTTAACTAGATGATAATACGATTTATCTTTTCATATGTTGTAATTATATAAAGACATCTTCCAACTTTATCAATAATTTTTGAGCGTTCCTCCCAAGTACTTAATCACTTTGAAGGTCTTTTTTGGATCACTTATGAAAGTCAAATTTTTTATATCGTAGCATTTAGTATTGCAAAAAAAATCTCCATATTTTTATCCAACGGTTGTAAATCAAATTTTATCATTAAAATCCATCAACATATTCAACAGTTGATCATGTTTTTTCACATAATACATCTAACAATATATTCTAAAATTTTTAAATTTATTTTAAAAAATCATTAGAATTTTTTTAATATTCTAAAATGAGTACTTCTTTGCGCAGGAGATCTTCCTATCTCTTTTACCATTGTTGCTAATTCCTCAACTGATGAGGAAGTAGGCTTTCCTGCAGCACGGTAAACTTCTTCAGAAAATGCAGTTCCAACCAAATCACTACCTCCATTTGACAAAGCAACTTGCGCAAGTTTTTTTCCATATGCAACCCAATATACAGAGATATTATTCAGAACATTTGCAAGCATCAATCTAGATAATGCAATAATTTTTAGATCATAAACAGATGAGCATTCATTGTTTACAAGGTTTTCTTGCTCCAATTCAGTATTATCAAGACTAAATTTTAAAGGAATTAGAGTTAAGAAACCATTAGTTTTCTTTTGTAATTGACGAATTTTGATAAGATGATCAACAATATGTTCAGGTTTTTCTATATGACCGTAAAGCATAGTCACGTTACTGTTGATTTCCATTTTATGTGCCTCTTCAATTACATCTAACCATTGTTGCCCAGTACACTTTCCTCTCGCAATTTTATTTCTAATATCAGGGTGGAATAATTCTGCTCCCCCACCAGGCATTGAATCAAGACCTGCATCTTTTAGACGAGATAGAACTTCTTTAGTGGAGTTTTTTGTTAATTTTGATAAATAGAAAATTTCAGCTGCAGTTAATGCTTTAATATTGAGTTGAGGATGATTTTTTTTAATTACTTTCATCATATCTTCATAATATTCCAATGCAAGTTTCGGATGAAAGCCTCCAACAATATGAACTTCGGTTGCACCCATTTGTTTTGCAATTCGAACTCTTTGTTCAATTTCTTGAGGAGTTAATGTGTACGCATCATCTGCACCATCTTTTCTGTAAAATGCACACATTTGACAACTAGCAGCACAGACATTAGTGTAATTCATGTAATATGATGCTGCAAACGTGACAGTGTCCCCAACTAGTTTTTTTCGAGCATCATCTGCAACAGCTGCAAGTAAATGCAAGTTATCATAATTCATTAATTCTAGGCCATCATTGTAAGAGAGCTCCTCACCTGCAAGAGCACGATCAAGGGCTTGGGAATCCTTAACTAGATGTTCCAACATACCACAAAGTATTACTCATTATGATATATTCCTTAGTCTTAAGAGATAAGTAGTCAGTCATGATAGAAATATCATGGTACTTCCATTAGTTGATGAACATAAACCAAAATGCTATTTGTGTCACGAAGGTTTTGAAAACATTGCAAAATTAAGAGATCATCAAAAATCAACACATGTTGATTTCTTTGAAAAGAATGAAAAACAGATTGAACACGGGCCTGCACCTGGTGATGTTACCGTATTTTAGATTTTTCTTCTTTGATTGATCGTAGTAAATCTTGAGCAGTGTTATTTGAGATGTTAGCCAAGTCATAATGTTTGTCAATAGATAGAGCTTTTTTGAAATATTTGATTGCGTCTTGCAGTTTACCCATCTCACCTAATGATAATCCTTTATAAGCAAAAGCCATAGTACAACGTTTGTCAACCTTCAAAGCCTTATCATAGCATTCTATGGCTTGAAGATATTTTTGATTAGAATGTAATGCAGCACCCTTGTTTAGTAACGCATTAAGATTATCCGGATTTATAGCCAGGATCTTATCAAATGAAGAAATTGCTTGCTTAATTTTTCCCATATTTTGTAAAGTTGCTCCCTTGTCCAAAAGAGCATTGATGTTATCAGGTTCCTCTTTGAGTATTAAATTATAAATTCTCAAAGCATCAGAGTAATTACCATCCTCTACAAATTCATAAGCCTGTGAAAGTAGTTCATCAATTTGAACACCCATTGAGTGAGAGAGAGCATTGTTAATAATATAGTCTTCTTTGGCTAGAATTGTTTGTCTAACGTTATGTTTAGAAAGGGTCACTGATTCTAACATATAGAGAAATCTATTGATTTGGAATTAACATCTTGGTTATACTATAATCCACTTTTAGATATCATCTAAATTAACGTCAACAAAGTTAAAAATTTACAGCAGGCATCATAATTTGTAATCCCTTGTATAATCTTTTATAGATGTTTTATACTGATCTCCTAAGTAATAATAGTACAAAATGGTATTCAAATATTACATGCCAAATAATTTTTCAATTAAAGACATAAAAAAGAAGATAGAGAGTATTTTAGAAGAACCTGAAATTAGATTTTGTGGTCTAATTGATAGTTCGGGGGAACTGATAGCAGGTGATTTTAAAAAAGGAGTGATTCCTTTAGAAACAGATAAGCAAAGAAAACAAATGTTTCAAGAATTAGCACATAGGGTCACAAACAGACAAGGCTTTGATTCAAGTCTAGGAAGAGTAAAATATTCTGCATCTAGAAGAGAAAAAGTTGTAATAATGAGTTTTCCTATTGGAAGATACATTATTTTAATCGTTACCGATTTAAGTATCAATATTGATAGATTTGCATGGAAAATCATATACAAGTTAGAAAGTCAATGGTCTGAGTTTTATGGATTTTAAAAATTAACAGGTCAGACATTTTCAAAAGAACAACATACAAAATCAAGATGCGTGTTTATCTCTTGGATCAATTTCCAGAGATTTGTTAAAGCATTCCATTGATTCTTCATACCTGCCCAAACTTCTTAATACCACACCTTTGTAATTCCAAAGATCTGGGTCATCTTGATTCAAAAGAAGTGCTTGCTCAAAGAATCCTAATGCATCATCAAATTTCCCGTCATCCATCAAAGATTTTCCCTTTTCAACAAGAGAGGTTATTGAATCCATAAATGATAAAAAACACCATTTGTATTAAATTTGAAATCGAAATGCAGGAAATAAACTAAATAGATTAAACAAATTTACAAGAATTAGGCTAAAATTTAAATAAATTTTTTGATATTATATTGTATGGAATTAGACGAAATAGATGAAAGAATTCTCAAAAATTTGTTAGTGGATGCAAGGCAATCAGCCAGACAGTTAGCCCTAAGATTAGGAATCTCAACTGTAACAGTTCTATCGAGAATTAAAAAACTTGAAAAAGAAAAAATTATCAAAGGATATACTGCAATTATAGATCACGAAAAGATAGGATATTCCTTAACTGCAATTATAGAAATCATGGCCAAAAATGATAAAATTGTTGATATTGAAAAAGAAATAGCAAAATTTGAAAACGTATGTGGGGTATATGATATCACAGGTTCAACAGACACAATAATTGTAGCAAAATTTAAGGAGCGAGATGAATTAAGTAAATTCGTTAAAGCCTTGGCAGTAATACCAAATGTTGAAAATACAATCACCCACGTAGTACTAAATACAACCAAAGAAGATTTCAGATTAACATAGGACCCATAAAATGAATAAATTTTGGATTTTTGCAATTTTACTAATTGTCGGTGGAATTCAAGTATCCAATGCACAAAATAATGAATTAGAAATGGAATTAGAGGTAACTGATGAAGAAAAAATCATGTTATTTACAGGTTTTTCAATAGTAGTTTTAGGTATAGTATTATTTTTAGCAAGAGATATCATATTGAGAAGAAAAACATCGTATGACAAAAACGAATTGGAGTCTAAAAAAGATAAAACGTTTGAAAAATATCACTCAGATTGGAGTGATGATTATGAAGAATTTGGAAATAGATACAACACAAAAGAGGATAAAGAATTTCGTAATGCATCTATAAACAATGAATTGCCAAACTATTATGAGATTTTAGGAATTACAAAAAATGCAACTCCAGACGAAATTAAACAAAAATTTAGAGAGTTAGCAAAAAAAACTCATCCAGATAAAACAAAAGAAAATTCTGAAGAAGAGATGATAAACTTAAACAAAGCATATGAAGTGTTATCAGATAAAGAACGTCGAGAAAAATATGACAGATATTTCAAGGTATGTTAGACAGATTCTAGATTAACAATAATCATACTTAATTCAATAGAATTTGGGGTCTGAACACTATTTGTAAGATTTGTAGATATCTCTAGAGGTATAGATTTTCCTGACAGTTCTAGCACCGTAGTAATTTTTAGTGTTCCAAATTCAGTATTAGGACCAAGCATTTTTTTGGTAAGTAATGGAACAATAGATAGATCATTAATCACACCTTTCATTTTGAAGGCAAATTTATCTGTAAAATATACGCCACCACGAGTGGTTGGCTCATTGACAGGAACAGAGGAGTGAGTAATAGATACATCATTTACAGGATAAGATACATCATTTATGAAAAGTCGGTATTTTGGAGAACCATTTTTATTAAAATCCATCAAATTTTTAAGTAAATCAAGACTAACTGACATTAAGAAATATCCAATCATAATTCTATTGAGTGTTTCGTGAAAATCAATAAAAATAATGGATTCTAGGGCAAAGATCATCTTTAAAACCAGCGATTCATTCTCATGTATATTGCAGCAGTTTGCAAATACTCATTCAATGAGAAATGAAATTCTCAGTATGATGGTAGAAATGGGATTGGGTGATGATCATTATGTTGAGATGTTAGACTATACAATAGACCTATTTGAAAGCCAGGGTCTTGGGACAGATTATTATGGATATCATAATATCAATCACGAATTAGAAGTAACATATGTATCACTTTTAGCATCAAAACAAGAAAAGATCAAATTAACTGAAGAGGATATAAAATATCTATATGTTTCAGCATTGTTTCACGACTTTGATCCTCAGAAAAGTGTAGACAAACCACATGAAGAAAATGTTCTAAAATTTATCTCAACTGATAGAAAATTGAGTCAATTAATTACCACTGCAAACATTGATTTAGAAATTGTTAAAGTATTGATTTTGAGGACCACATATCCTTGGAGTGGTGAACTTAAAAAAAATGCAGAAGAACAGATTAAACAATGTTTTTACAATTCAGAATTAACAAGAAATGATGAACAATACCAACAGCACATTATGGAAATAGGTTGGTATCTATCAGTAATAGATAGAATTAGTGGTTATGCACTAGGAGATTTTTCAAAAGCAATGGGGATGGCTAAAATGAATGCACATGCACTTGCATGGAGACCGTCATTAATTGTAAGAAGTTCAGTTGCATATTTTGAAGAATTGTTAAACAAGGAGACAGAAATGGTAAAAGAAATTTTAAAAGTTCTTTCAAAAGAAATGAGGAAGAATTTTTTTGACACCGTATTATCATTTATGAGGATAAGACAACAGGAAATTTCGATTCAGGCAAATGTATCATATAATAATTTCAAATTAATTCCAATAATTGAAAATATGATTACAAGAAAAGATCCAAATTTCATAAAGTCATTATATAAAATTTTTTTAGAGCTGCCAACACCACTTCAATTTGAGAAAGCAAATTTTGAAAAATCAATCAAGGATCCACAATTAATAATTAATACATTAAGATTAAATGACAAAAATGGCGAAATCATAGGATTCTCAAAAGGAGGTCCACTTGAAAAATACCGATTACGTGAAGAGATTAGAGATGAAAATTATGGTCTCGAAAATACAATATTCTTAGAACCCTTAGCATTGAAGATGGGGTATTGGGGACTAAAAGGAGGTAGTGAGATGCGCCATATGTTTATCATGCAATCACACGCTATGAAATACAAATTCTTGACGAGCTTTGCATTACGTGATGTTATCAAATCTAGAATCAACAAAGAGCAAGCAGAATTTGTTACACAGTTTGATCCTGAAAGATGGGATTATTATCGAATTAAAATTTAAGTTCAGCATATGAAAAAAATAGTTCTCAAAATATTAAAGTCTAAAATTCAGGGAGATGTTTTTTCCAGTAAGGAATTCAAGGAATTTTATTCGGTAGATGCTAGCTCATACAAAATAATCCCAAATGTAGTAGTTATTCCAAAGCATGAAAAAGATGTAATTAATGTCATAAAAATTGCAAAAAAATTTAAAATTCCAGTCACTGCACGTGGTGCTGGGACTGGACTTGTGGGTAGTGCACTAAATCGAGGAATCATACTAGACATGAAAAAGTTTGACAGTATTAAAATCTCAAAAAATTATGCATTGGTTGGTACTGGTGTAATTAAAGGGCAGCTAGATAAAAGACTAGAAAAAGTAAAGAAATTTTTCCCGCCAAATCCATCAATTGGTTCTTTTTGTTCGGTAGGTGGGATGCTAGGAAATAATTCAAGTGGGAGTAGGAGTTTAAAATATGGTAGCGTCATAGACAATGTCATAGAGATAACATTTGTTGATGGGAATGCAAGAAAGATAACATTACCAGAAAATAAAAACATTTCAAATAAAATTATAGAATTTACAAAATTAATAGATTCTAAAAAATTTCCTAAAACATCAAAAAATTCTTCTGGATATAGAATTGACAAAGTAAAATCAATTGGAGACACCCACAAGTTAATAATAGGATCTGAAGGGACGTTGGGAGTAATTTTATCAGCAAAAATAAAAATAAAAGATATAGCAAAAAGAAGAATTCTGTTTGTATTAGGATATTGTTCAATTGCAGATGCTTCAAGAGAATGTATGAAAATTAACCAAACAAATCCATCAACAATTGAATTTATGGACAAATTTATACTTGATCAGATTAAATTCAAATTTGTTAAAAATACAAAATGTTTACTTTATGTAGAATATGATGAAAATATTTTAGTAAAAGAAAGGAAATTACAATCAGTCATTACAGGTAAAATTGTTAAAAAATTAAAAAAAGAATATGAGATAGAACAGTGGTGGCGATATAGAGATTTATCACTACATTATAGTTTAAAAACAATAAAAAAAGGAAAAAGAATTCCACATGTAATTGAAGATGCGGCGGTTCCTTTGAATAATCTTCCAAAAGTATTTTCATTACTTAACAAAATAAACAAAAAATACAAGACAGTATCTATTGTTTATGGACATGCTGGCAATGGCAATATGCATGTGAGGTTAATTTCAGATGGAATAAAGATCAAAATCATTAAAAATATTGCAAAAGAATATTTTAATGAAATCATTAAACTTGATGGAACTATTACTGGTGAGCATGGCGATGGTCTTGCACGCTCAGAATTTGTCAAAAAACAATACGGAAGAAAGAACTATGGAATATTCAAAGAGATGAAAAAACTCTTTGATCCAAACAACATACTCAATCCAGGTAAAATCATCTCAAAAAAAAGTACCGTTATTAACAACCTAGAAATTTTCTAAAATTTGCAGTCTAAAAAATAAAACATGTTCAGAAACGCTTTATTAACTAAAAATTATCCAAAAAGTTGTGGTATGTAAGGGTGTAGGGTTATTAGTAATTTTAGTAATTGCTCCAATTGGTGTTATTCCATCATTTGGACTGACTGAATTAGAAAGAGCATCAATCCTAGATCCAAAATTAGTGAATGCATTTGGCTCCCCAATCGGAAATTCAATTAATGTTGATCAACAAATACAGATTTCAGCTTATGTCATAAACAATCAAGAAGAATCTCAGAATTTTGCGTATCTTGTTCAGATCAAAAATGAAAACGACATGGTTGTTTTTTTTGGATGGGTTGTTGGTGAATTAGATCCACAACAAAAATTTAATCCATCATTATCATGGGTTCCAAAGGAATCAGGAGAATTTATTGCAGAGATTTTTGTATGGGAGGGATTTCCGGTTAATCATAAAGCATTAACTGAATACATAACGTTGAAAATCAATGTAAGTTAAAAGATTCAATAAAAAAATTATTTTAAAAAATATGTTAACATATAAGAGGTTCTAATGAATTATTCATAAAAATATCCAATGAAAAATAATGATATAAAATACAATAATTAAGATCTTAGATTTGTCTATTAGTGAAAAAAAATCAACAAGTTCTCGCTAATATGACATCGAGTGTATTAAAGATATGACAATAGGATATTGTGTAAAGTGCCGAGATAAACGTGAAATCAAAGGCTCCAAACCATACACCATGAAAAATGGAAAACCTGCAATTAAGGGCACTTGCCCAACTTGCAGTACAGCCATTTTCAGAATCGGTAGAGGATAAATTTCAGATTAGTGAAATTCAATACTGCCATTCATCAGTAAGGCCATTCCACAGATACCACATAGTGGATGGATCCTTTTCTATTTCTTCAGTAATTCTATTTTTTAACACAAAAGAGAAATTTTCCAATGCATCGATACCGCCATCAGCATACAATTCATGACCAATCTCGGTGATTCTTTTATGTTTTTCAGCGATTTCTTCAGAATCTGGGTTTTGAAGACAGAAGGTCATCAAATCAATCAATTCCTCCTCTAACATAAAGTCCATACAAAACCATATACTTTCAAGCAATTTTTAAGTTTTGATTATTTTTATGGAGTTTATTCTTGCTAAAAAAGAAAGAAAAAAAGACATTTGAAGAAAGAATAAAAAGATGTCCAGAAAGACACAGTGAAATATCATGACATAATAGCCTTAGCAACATATTACAGAATCGCAATTTTGGTAAGAAAATCAATGCTAAAGAACATTCAGGAAAAATAAAATTTTAAAACTAGTACTTTACAATAAGAATAGAGCAAGGTGAATTATTTGCAAGTTTATTTGAGACACTTCCAAGAAAAAACCTTGCTGTTGCACCAAGACCTTTACTTCCAACAACAATCAGATTGCATTGTTCTTTTTTTGCGAGTTTAATAATTTCGTTTGTAATGTTTCCTTCTTTTAGAATTATTTTTGAGTCTACACCGTGCTGAGTGGCTATGTTCTTTCCTTTAATCAAAACCTTGTTTCCAACTTTTCGTAACATTTTCAAATATTCTAGTCTATCCAACAAATTAAGAGGAATTGTTTTTTCAACAACATACAAAAGTATTAACCGAGATTGATAATTTTTTGCCATATCACACGCATGTAGAAGTGCTTTTTCTGAATACTTTGAACCATCAAGAGGTACTAAAATATTCATAAATAATGCTTTTCTCACGAAATATTTTGCAAATCATATCTATTTAACTAAACCCTTGAAAATCTAATGTGATTGGGTTTTTCATTAATTTTGGGGCATATCAAAACATGATGAACATAGATGCAATATCTACAATTTTTTCATTGTTCCTTTTTTCAGTCATATATGATATATCCATTCTGTCAAAATATCATACTAATTTTTTAATTACCAAACGGATTTCTTTAAGTTTTTTTTCTAATTTTTCTCTTTTAGTTGGAGAAATTGAATCATGGTACAATTTACGTAGAATAAGATTCTAGTGCAACCATATCTACAAGGATATTTTTTGTTGCAATATCATATTAAATACTATAATACACAGAAAAAATATCCAAATCTCTAGAAACACTATACCAGAATAGAGAAAATGAGTTCAAGTTTTCACAGGGATTTTTAAGTAAAGAGAGTATAGGTCAAAACAATTTTAAAAATAATTCTGTAAATATTTTATATCCGTAATTATGAAGATAAAATGATTACAGAAATAACAATCAAAGTAATTCCTGCTACAATTAATACACCTTTAAAGAGCGTTTTGAATCACATCAACCATTTTTCAACATTAATTTACAGTGACTGAACCATTTGCCCAAGGATGAATCATGCAGAAATAAGCATATTTTCCAGATTCTTCAAATTTGTGGGTAAATGTCTTGCCAGATTTTATCAATCCACTATCAAATTTTTTATCTGGTCCATTAATGATATCTCCACTGGTAACTGTATGTGCTGATGAATCATCATTTTTCCAAATTACTTCCCCTCCTCTGAAAATTATTAGAGATGAAGGATCATAACATTTGTCATATTCTTCACATCCAGTAAAAGATGTTCCTTCAGGGATGCTTACCAGTCTAACTGTAGCCTTGGAACTAGTCAACTCTTCAGCCACCTTCATTCCTTTTTCTGTAGCTGTTTTGGTTTCTTCCAAAATTTCTTTGCTTTCTTTTGTTATTTCTTTAATTTTTTCAATAGCAGGTTCTATGTCTTTTTTGATATCTTTTGCTTGATCTATAATTGGCGCAACTTTTACTGGAATGTCTGATGGAGCTCCGCTTCCACCAGTCATGGTAAACCCAACTGCTGCAGCAACTATTACTACTGCAATAATCATCCCCATCTTATCAAGAGAAGTCATATGGATTGTTTTGATTTTCTTTTAGTTATAACATGCACATATGATTCTCAATTATAAAATAATGATTTATCCCAGCCTCGCTATTTTGAAAACTCGGTTTGAGAATCCAGATACATCATAAGATACCAAAATATTTTTCAAATCCATGTTAAACACAAATAAGATTTTCTTATTAATCCCTAGAATAATTATTGGTTGAAAAAATTAATTTCATTTTCACGTATGAGAATATTAAATTAGTTTAATTGTAGATATGATGATTCAAGATTATGAATATTGAGGGGTTGTATATGCTAAAAAGTGTAGAGTATTCTGAAGAAAAAATCCACGAAGCCATCAAAATTCTTTACACAGATAGAAAAAATGAATTTCAAGAATTAGCTCAAGTGATTCTTGGAGAAAAGACACTAAAAGAAATGTCAAACTGGAAAGAGTTCATTTTAAATTTTAGTTTGGATGTGGGTGATTCATTTAAAACATGGACGGGTCAAAAGCCACCATCTGGAACTTCCCCACAAAAAGCTTTAACAATTTTAAGAAAAGTTGGAAATGGAAAAACATCAATGAATCAATTAACACATTTACTAAACATAGCATACAATCTATCATCTGAATTCAAAGAAATTTACAGACGCTTAAAATAGAAAATTATCGAACTAAATGACTGAAAAAACATATCCAAAATGGTATCAACCAATTCACCAAGTTACTGAAAAAGAAAATTTCAGAAATGAATTGCTAAATGCCATACTGATTGATCATTCAAAAGAAAAAGAAGAAAGTCTGGATGCTGATATTTTTGATGTGATAAGTAGAGGAAGATCGACTACGAAATTTGAGTCAAAGCCAATTGATGAGTGAAAACTAAGATAACTTCAAAATAATGAAATCCTACAAACAAAAGTCTCAAATCTACCCAATCGGATGAGTTATCATTTAAAATGAAATTTAATTTAAGAAAATTTGGTATGGGTCTAGGACCTATACTATTTTTTCTAATCCTGTTAATGCCCACACCTGAAGGAATGCCAGATACTGCAAAAGCAGTATTTGCAATTTCTGTATGGATGATTGCTTGGTGGATTACAGAGGCCATTCCCATTTATGCAACGGCCTTACTACCTATGGGATTAATTCCAACATTTGGGATATTATCTATTAAAGAAATCGCAGCCGAATATATGCATCCAATAATTGTGTTATTACTTGGAATGTTCATGATAGCACTGGCAATTGAAAAATCAGGATTGCATAAAAAAATTGCATATGAGTTGATATCGGTATTTGGATATTCTCCAAAGAAAATTGTGTGGGGATTTATGATTACAACTGCACTGTTATCCACGGTGGTAATGAGTACTACAGTTGTTCTAATATTGCTTCCAATTGCAGGAGTGATTCTCACAGCATTATCTAAAACAAGTTTTGTTACAATAAAATTCAAAGTTATTTTCATGTTGTCCATTGCATATTCATCATCTATTGGTAGTGTAGCAACTTTAATTGGAGCCCCACCAAACTTGCTTTATTCTGCAGCAGTGATAGAGATGTTTTCGCACAAAGTAACATTTGCAGAATGGTCTATGCTTGGAGTGCCACTTGCAATATCAATGCTAATTCTTTGTGGGCTGTACATGACTTCACAAATTGGAAAAAGCAATTTTGAGACAACATCTGAAATCAAAAGAACATTACTGCTTGAAAGATCACGGATTGGGAAAATTACAATGGAGCAAAAAACAGTGCTTGCTGTATTGTTAGGAGTGATGATACTGATGTTCACCATGCCATTATGGCAACCAGAGAATTCTTTTATTACAAATTCAGTAATTGCAATTTTGGGAGGAATTTCTCTCTTTGTTCTGCCAAAAACCCGCTCTGAAAGCTTGATGAACTGGGCAGGAATTGAAAGGCTTCCCTATGGGTTATTGTTCTTGCTTGGTGGGGGATTTGCGTTATCTTTGGCATTTGTAAATTCTGGATTAGCAAATTGGATTGCCAATGCTCTTTCATTTGTTGGAGATTATCCTTTTGAGGTGGTAATTCTTGCGCTAGTTGCAATGATCATGTTTCTAACAAACGTCAAATCAAATACTGCCACTGCTGCAATTTTCATCCCTATAGTTGGAACAATGGCTATGCTAAACGAATGGACTCCATTACCAGTTTTGTTTGCGATAACTGTTGCAACATCATTTGCATTCCTATTACCTATGGGAACCCCACCAAATGCTCTCATCTATGAAAAAGCACAGATTCCAATCAAAGCAATGGTAAAACATGGTATGGTTCTCAATGTCATGGCAATTGGCTTGATTACGTTGTTTACAATACTGATAACAACAAAAATACTAATCTAAAAAATAGAGTTTATTTATTGTAGTGTAATCGATGTATACATGTATAAGACTATTCTTGTTCCACATGCTGGAACTTCTGCTGGTGATGAGGCATTAAAACATGCAATCCATGCTGCAAAAGACACATCTGCTAAAATTATCATGTTACATATTGTAGAAGAGATTCAATACCCACGATCATTTGGACTATCTGAATCTGAAAGAGAAAATATGTTTAACAGCATAAAGGAGGCAAATGAGGATATTAGAAAATGTATGGAAAAAGAAATGGAAAAGAGAATGCAGCAATGTAAAGACTCCAACATTGAATCTCAAATTAAAGTTGTAGTCGGTGATGCAGCAGAGATAATTCTTGATGCAATAGATGAGCAAAAAGTTGATCTTGTAGTAATGGCAAAGAGAAGAAAACTGACGGGAGTGAGGAAACTATTATCACTAGGAAGCGTTTCCAGAAAAATCGTTGAAAACACATCCTGTCCCGTCTTGTTAATTGATGTGGAAAATAAATGAGTGTAACGTTTCAGCACATGTTGGTTCCATATAATGGAACATCCGGTAGTCAAAAGGCATTCAAGAAGGCGATTGCATTAGCAAAACTAACAAAATCAAAAATAACGGTTTTGACATGTCTGGAAGAACGCTCGACGTTTGGCTTGTTCAAAACCAAAACAAACAAACAAGATTTTGACAATGAACATAATTTAGTGACACAAGAACATATCAAACTTAAAAAGTATTCTAGCCAACATGAGGTTTCACCTAATTTTAAAATAATTAAAAGTAATGTTGCATCACATGAAATATTAGAATTTGCGGAAAAAAATAACATAGATTTGATAATAATGGGTAAGAAAAAATTTGCCACTCGTTATGAAAAAACACATTATCACAGTACAATTGAAGATATTTCAAAGAATTTTCAAGGTGCGGTATTAATTTTAAGCTAAAGTGTACCTAGTGAATATCCCAATAGCTGTTGTTTTTTAGATTTTGATTTTTGTTGATAATACCAAATTCTAAAACCAAACTGTGTGTCAATTCTTAACAATAAGATGTAAATTATTCTTCAGGCAATGGTTTCATGTAATTTGTCCTTTTGTCAAAGAATTAACTAGTAAGATTTTCAATACATTCACCATCCATCTTATCACATCCAACATTCAGTCTATCTCCAAGTAGAACAAATACACAAGTTGATACACCTGCTACCAGAAAAATCTAGTACAGAATCACAATGTTAGCATGAATTGATGATCTTCATCTAATCACGTGTCATTATATCTTCAATTAATATCAAGGACTATATGTTTTGAATCTACTTTTATCAGCAAAAGCAATACGAATAATTTAAAACTCTATTGTGTCTTTTGAATTAAATTTAATTTGCTGCTGATGAGTTTTTTTACTTCAATTATCAAAAATATGGCAAAGGAAACTCCAATTATTTTCAACCAAGAATCCATTTTGATTGGATGACTGTGAAAAACTTCATTCATTACTGGGGCATATGTGAAAGCAATCTGTAATAGAACCATGACTCCAATTCCAAGAAAAATAAACTTGTTTGAAAAAAACCCAATTCCCAAAATTGATTTGGTCAGAGACCTACAGTTAATTAGATAAAATATTTCTACCATAATAATTGTGTTTACTGCAACTGTTCTTGCCTCAGATATAGAAGCACCATCATTTATTGTCCACTCAAACAAGCCATAAACTGAGAACAAAATACATGCACTTACGATAATTATCTGAACCATCAAGTCCTTGGTAAGAATTGGAGAGCATGGTTTTCTGGGAGGGCGCTTCATGATGTCTGATTCCTTTGGCTCAAAAATTAACATCATCCCCAATGCCAAAGCAGTAGTCATGTTAATCCATAAAATCTGAACAGGAATAATAGGCATCAATATACCCGTAAAAATAGATGCTAGTATTACCAATCCCTCCCCAAAGTTTGTAGGAAGTGTCCAAGCAATGAACTTGATCAAAGTATCAAGAATTCGTCTCCCCTCTTCAACTGCTGCCTTGATTGATGCAAAGTTATCATCAGTCAAAATCACATCAGATGCCTCCTTTGCAACTTCGGTTCCTGAAATGCCCATTGCAATACCAATATCTGCCTGTTTTAATGCAGGTGCATCATTAACTCCATCACCGGTCATAGCAACCACATTGCCTTTGGATTGCAATGCCTTTACCAGCAGAAATTTTTGTTCAGGTAATACCCTTGCAAACACATCCGTTTTATCTGCAACTTCCACTAGACTGTCATTAGAGTATTGTTCCAATTCCTTTCCAGTAATTGCCGTTATGTCACGATGACTTTCATTCAATTGTGGCTTAAGACTCTTGATATCACACAATTTGTGAATACTTTTGGAAACGTACCATCATCTTTTCTTAACATCGCATTCATACTACGTAATCCATTGGAGGCAGTCTTAAAATACCAATTTTACTTTAGTCAGCCTAGAAGTACAAAAGAAATAATACAGTTTTTTTCAGTGGAATCATGGCTTTATGACAGTGTTCCAATTATTGGAAAAGCATTTGAACAGATCATAAGCGATATCTACAAAAATAATATGCTCATCCAAAATAAGATGATGTTAGGAGGGAAACTTGTTGATCTAAAAAAAATCACAATACCTGTATTGAACATAGTTGGAACAAATGATGATCTAGTTTCAGCAGAATCAAGTAGAACAATTACAGATGTAATTGCAAGTACTGATAAACAAACTATGGAATTTCCAACAGGTCACGTTGGATTGTGTATTAGTAAGACTGCTCACAAAAAACTTTGGCCTGAGGTTGGCAAGTGGCTCAAAGAACATTCAAATTAATCATATATTGTTTTATCTGCATAAAACCCACGTTTGAGAATGTGCTCATCTATTATTATTTTTGATTATACATACTTAGGTATGAGTGAAGCAATCGAAAAGACCGAGAATCCAAATCCAACAAACAGGGAAGGAAACTGTCAATATGTGACATCATAAAAGATGACACATCAGAGATAATCAAAAAGATAGAATCAACTATGCCCACATTGTTCCAAAACTATTCCAAACTGTACACTGGATACCTGCATAGGTTCGATGATATGGTTGGAACTTGTTACATGGCAGAAAAGGAATTCTTTGACAAAATGAATATAGACCAAGGTATACTGAAACAAATAAAGGAAAGTTCGGAATTAATGAGAAAAAACTATATTGAGAATTTGGATATTGCCTCAAAAATTTTTGATGGATACATCAAGATGAGAGTTAATGCAATCAAATCATATGACAACTATGCCCATACCATGATAGAATCATATGCTAAAATGTGGTCTCAGTTCAATAAAAATCTCTAACTGATGTTTTTAAAAATCTATTTTTGATACTGAGTAAAAAATAGATAAAAACTATAATGTATCAAGAAATTTCACACCAGGTATCTTCTTCTAATTCTTCAATCACCCCTTCCCATAATTTAAGAATGCTAGACATTCCATAACAACAAAAAGATCTTGGTTTATAGATCTTACTATTCTACAATTATTAATGTAAAAATTTTAGATAATGTCAAAACACTTTGAATTTAATCTCAATTAATTTCAAATGAATTTAGCATCTGACGAAATAATTGCCGATTAACACTGAAAGACTCAGTTTTAGTGTGTAAAACGAAAATAAAATTGGTTTAAAAATTACTGTAAACATATTAATTTTTAGATGTGATGTATACCTTTGTTATTTTCATGTGAACTTTATGATCTATGTATGGAGAACCACTTGTAGAAACAAGGCATGAGTAACATTGAGTGTAGGTCGAATAATGAAAAATCAAAGAACGTCTAACCAAAAATATCAATAAGTTTATGAAATATTTTGATCTCTATTCCTAAGATGAGCAACCCAAAAAAACAGGGAAATGTCAATACAAATCCATAATTCTTGTTTTTTGTAATTGAAAAATATTTTTGTATTGAATGGTAATTGTAGTTCATTATTTTTTTTGAATCAAATATTTTGAGTGTATTAGATACACAAAGTTCATCTAAGACATCCAATTGAATCATAGTTAAATTTAGATAATAAGATCAAAAAATAAAAAAAGTTTATTTGAGTCTTTTGTAGATCTCTTTGAATTCCAAAGATATGTTGTATGACATATTTAACAAGTGAGCCAGTTGATTCATAGATGTTTTATTGTGCCCAAGTTGTCTTAAAATTGTCAATGCTTTTTGAGGGGAGCTATTGGATAAAGAGCTTTGACCAGACCATGTCTTAAAAGCGTCTTCAACATCCAAACTGAAATTCAATACAAATTCTTTCCAATGGGGCATTGATTTCATAGCTTTTTCACTTAATAGTACATGGGATAATTCACGGAACTCATTTTTTCTATCAACATATAGCATGTCAAGTGCTTGATGGATTTTATTCTCATCATATTCCTGAGAATTCAACTTATACATTCCAGATATACTCATGTAAGACTATTCTCATACTCAAAGATAAAGCACATAGTTGATTTTCTAAAAATATGTAATAAATCTTTTAAAATAATTAACAAATGTAAAGAATAAAAAACAGATCTTTTTTAATAGAGGGATAAATGGACAACTAACAATATAGTTACAATCAATTGGGGGGACAAAGAATCCACAATGGGCCTTAACATGCCAAGTCATTTTTGAATTAATACAAATGTACTGTAGATAAATTTGCAATCAATCTTGCAAATGTTGATGAACTTACAACATCAATAATCTTCTGCAGAAGCGCTTAGAGTAGAAGTTCCTTGGTTTTTGATGTCCTGCCACATCTGTAAAATAATCAGTTGTAAATCACACTGTAAACAAGAAATAAAATTGTAAGAAATGTGTTAAATCTGAATCTTATTCATTAAATGAAAATAGAGTTTTTGGTGAAAGTATTGTCCAAATCCATATTATTCAGCAAGTTCTGAAAATCTATTTCCAACATAATCCCAATTAACAACATTCCACCATGCATCAACATAATTAGATCGTTCATTTTTATATTTCAAATAATATGCATGTTCCCAAACATCCAATCCCAATAAGGGGAGTTTTTGAGTAGTCCAAGGACTATCCTGGTTTTCCGTAGTCATAATCTCAATTTTATTATATGTTTGATTAAAAACTAACCAACACCAACCACTACCTTGAATTGCAATTGCTTTTTTAGAAAAAACTTTTTTGAAATTCTCAAAATTATCAAAATAAACGTCAATTGCATCCTCTAATTTGCCTCCAGGAGTTCCGTCGCCGTTAGGTATCATTGTTTCCCAAAATAATCTATGATTTTCAAAACCCCCACCAAAAAAATTAATTGTGTTTTGGCTAGATTCAGGAACAGAATTCAGATCAGAAAGAATAGATGAAATGTATTGCGGGTGTGATGCACCACCAATTTCGATAAGAGATTTATTTAACCCATCAACATATGCCTGATGATGTTTTTGGTGATGAATTTGCATTGTCTGAGTATCTAAAAATGGCTCTAGATCATCATACTCATAGGGTAATCTGGGTAGTTCGTATTTTACCACAAATCAAATAATTAAAATCCACATATATTCTTGAAAAACAAGTAAAAATATGAGGAAATTAGGAACTATTGATTTAGAAATTTTACAATTAGCAATTAAGGAAAATGGAACATTTAATGAAACTGATTTAGAAAATTCAGCACTAAAAAGACTGGGGGTAGGGAAATTACTTGATTCTCTTGCATCGCTAAAAGATAGAAAACTAATTTCACAAAATAATGATGGTTCGTTTTCAATTACCGATCTTGCTAAAGAAATCTTGTGGAGTACAAATGTTCCAGTATGGGCAAAAATACTGCGTCTACTTCAGATAAAATCTTGTAGTATGGAGCAAATCATAGATATTCTAAGACTGTCTAAAGATGAATTACTAGAAAATATTGAAAAATTACGAATGAATCAATTTGTATTAATGTCACCACAAAGACAAGAAGAAAAAATTATCAGAGTATATGAGATCCTTCCAGAAGGAATTGAAGAAATAGATAAGACAGATTCAGAAGGATTTGACAAAATAAAATTTAAAGAGTCAAAACCAGGCATAGAGATCTTAGGCTTAATTGATGAAATTGTAAAAGAAATTCAAGGCTCAGAAATGAGTCAAGAAGGAAAAGAAATCATTTTAGAGAAATTATCTCAATTAAAAGAAAAACTAGAGATTTAATTTTAGTAAATAAACAACATATAGGAAATTAATTATTTTTCACAAATTTCAGGTATTGTTATCAAAACTAAACAGAGATATGTTTTGAATCTAGATAGAATTATCATTTATTGATTGTTTTAATTCGTTATAAGATTCCAAGTATTGTTTTTTCTGTAAATTTTCTGGAATTGTTTTATTATTTTTATTTTTTTGAGATGCTTTTGATTTGTTTGAGGTTTTATTCATACTCCTTAGTAGTGTATGAGGTATTAATCTTAATGCATAATTGACTTAGAACCGTTTGAAATCATAACACCACTTTTACGAATCTTCCTTTTTCTTGTTATCTTTTTGATTAAATATTAAGTCAGAATCACCCTCTTCGTTTTTCCATTTAACAAATTCTTCTTTTTGTTTAATCATTTTTTCATGGTATTTTTCTATTTCTTTCAAGTACAAGATTTGTGTGAATTATTGAACTTAAATGTAACGTGATTTAATAATTAAATTCATCAATACTAGTATGAACGATTTCTAATCCTGAGTGATTTAACATTGAATCTCAAGTCACAGATTTAATCAAGTTTTCAACAAGGAATACATGATATATACACATTACAATACATGTTAATATTTTATTATCAACTACAACTGAAATAAGAATTACAGAATTCATTGATCAAAAAAATCAACACATACTTTAGCGCGTTGATAAATCTTATTTTGCACGAAGTTTATCTTGTATCTGAGCCAAAATTAATTCTGCCTTGTCTTTATTTTCATAATTTTCAGTGGATTCATCCATAATTGCATCAATTTCATAACTTTTATCTACCAAAATATTTGCCACGTGATCATCAAGAGTCCCACTTCCAATTAAATAGTAAGCAAAGACAGTATTTTTCTGACCAATTCGATGGAGTCTGTCTTCAGCTTGCCTATGAATAGCAGGACTCCAGTCAAGTTCTGCAAAAATAACATATTTTGCTCGAGTTAAATTGATTCCAACATTTCCAGCTCGTATACCAGCAATCATTAATTTGGATTCACCTTTTTGAAATTTGTCTATTTGATCTTGTCTTTTTGCATCCGACTGTCCTCCAATAATAGTAACTGGTGAAAATTCTTGAAGACTTTCATTAAGTAATTTATGGATTATTTTGTGATGACAAAACACTACGACACTTTCTTCAATATCCATAATGTTTTTAACAAAATTGATCACGTGTGGAAGTTTTGCAAGTCCAGCAATTTGTCTTTCACTCTGAATTGCTCTGTTATATGATGCAGATTTGGAGAATTCTGACTCTGCACCTTTTTGCTCTTCCTCTAGTTTCTTCCAGATTTTATTTAATTCATCAATATAAAAATCAGTGTCAGCTGCTATTACTTCTTTATATCTAACTTTATCCTTCAGTTCCTTTAGAACATCAGACTTTTTTCTTCGTAACATAACATGTTTTTGCAGTTCATTTCTAAGAGAAGCACGCTTATTTTCTAAAACAATTGCTTTTCCTTTTTCATTTACATAACAAAAATATTCACAGAATTCCTTAAAACTTCCAAGCAATCCAGGTTTTAGAATATCAATGATTGGCCAGATTTCAGAACCACGATTGTAAATAGGAGTGCCAGAAAGACCAATCCTATACGAAATAGAATTTAGAGCAGCTAATTTTTTAACAGATTTGTATTTCTGAGTGGTTTTTGATCTAAGGTTATGAACCTCATCACAAACTATGGTTTTTATTCCAAGTTTTGCTAAGTCGTTGTATCGTTTGAAAAGTAATTCATAATTTATGATGTAAATATCAGTTTTTGGAAGATTTTGTGATTTTCCTGTTCTAATAGTTGTAACACTGGGAGACTTGGTTTCTATTATCCTTCCATTTCTGCTTTTTTTCTTTAAAAATTTTTCAATCTCACGTTCCCAATTATTCAAAGTAACAAGGGGTGCAATTACAAGTACAGGAAATGTTTGCTTTTCTGTAGAAACATATGATAATGTCTGAACAGTTTTACCAAGACCCATTTCATCAGCTAGCAATGCATTGCCAGAAGATTTTAATAAAAAGTCTAGGCCTTCTTTTTGGAAATTTAATAGTTTTCCTCTAAATTGTTCACCAGTTTTTGCACGTTTTAGCTTGTGTTTAATTAGAGGCAGTGTGGGTTTTGGAGCATATGTTTTCACAATTTTTCGTTGCCATGTTGATTTTGATAAAATTTCTAACGGATATCGGTCCATGATAAGTTTAATCTGTTTTACGTTTTCAGTACTGTCCGGAATAATGACCTCATTTACATTTTCACCATACCAAGCTTCAGGAACAAGTCGTGAAATCATGCCAACTGCACGATCGCCTGTAACTTTCCAACTCCAGATTTTGGAATATTTATCAAGAACATACTCCAATGTGCCAATATTTTGCATCCTTGTTTCCATAATTTGTCGATAGAAAGTTTTTTTGCCTTATGAATCTTGATATTTTTATCGATCATTAAAAAATAGTACGAAAAGATACAAGAGTTAAAATATAATATAGGTTTACTATTTGGGCCAAAATTCACATTTGCAGCTTTATTAACAAAAATTAAGTCAAAAAGATCTAATTTTAAGTATAAATATAATAATATAATAAAGACAAGGATTTATTTTTAGTTTTCAATAATATCGTTTTTTTAAGATGAATTTACAAAATTAAACAATGCTGTAAGCAAAACAAAAAGAAGAGTGGATAGAATAAGAATCAAAGCATTAAAAAATAATTTATCAAACAGATACGACAAACTTCACATGCATTAATTTACAAGCAATTATCAAGAATCCAATATTGGATTTAGATATCTTAATCATGACATATGTTTAAAATTCATTAGAATTCAGAAAAGATATGGAGTTTATTCAAGATATAGAACCTGACGTAAAAAAACCAATCATAATTGCAGCAATGCAGGATATGGGAAATGTAGGAAATATAGTGATAAATTTCATTAACAAATCATTAAAAACAAAAAAATTCAGAATTGCAAAAACATCATTTCCAACATATGTGATAGACAATGGAGGATATATTGAGCTGCCAGATGAAAGTTGGGAGTATAGATATACCGATGATTTGATAGTATTTGGTAGCGGCAAAGGTCAACCACAAAGTAATAGTGAATTAAACACTTTGTGCCAAGATGTAATAGACATATCAAAGAAATATGATGCCAAATTTATCTACACATTAGGTGGTTTTCACACTAGTAGGATTTTTGAAAAAAATCCAAAAACATACATCACTACAACATCTCAAAAATTAACAAAACAAATGGAGGGTTTGAACATAGACATCACACCTCAAAAATCAATAATTACAGGATTTAATGGCTTGATTCTAGGATTTGCAAAGAAAAACAACATTCAAGGGATAGGCATGTATGGGGAATTAAATGAACCAGAAATTCCACAATATAGATCGGCAATAAGCATTATCAAAACAATCGAGAAATTAACATATAGAAAATTAGGAGATATCAATCAATTAGAAATAATGGCTCAAGAAATTGAGCAAAAATTTAAGAGATAAAATCAATGAGTTTTCCCGACTTCGTGGGGTTCAGTATTTTCATCATGACAATCACAGCTACAAAGATGAGTTTTGTGGTTATTCATACAATCAATACATTCAAAGTGTTTTCTATTCTCACATGCTGCACAAATCATATTACAAACTGTAAACTATAGATGAATTTGAATTTTTTCCAAGTTAATAAAGAATTCAGTATTCTACTTCGCTTCGTCTAAGAAGATCTTCAGTTAATTCAACATACCCTTGTGGGTCAAGTTCCTTTGCAAATCCTTTATCTATATTTATCAAATAGATAGAATGTAGATGAGCATTTAGAATATCATCATATTGTATAACTGGATTTTTATAATAACGGTCACAGAGTATTTTGATTTTTTGGACTTCATCTCTATTACGAGCAGCTGGAGGCAATAAGAAAATTTTAGAGATAGGTAAGATTCCAACAACAGGTGTTGCCAAGGAAAATTTTGAGCAGTGTTGACTATATCTAGCAATTTTACTCATAATTCTGGCAGTGAAATAATCTATAGTATCCATAGCATGTTCTGGAGGCGTAAAACCAGTTTCAATTTCAATGATGGTATTACCTCCGCCTTTTTTTCCATAGATATCACAAACCAGAATATCGGAGATATCTTTTTCAACTTCAACAGAATATCCTCTAGAAATCAGATTGTTTGCACAGATTAGTTCTAAAATAGAATGATTGATTTTAACTAGATTTTTTTTATACATATCAATTAATTGTTGTTTTACATGATTTAGTTTTGGAATGTCGTTTTCTTTTAGATTATCTGAGAGTTTTTTGGTCATATCATTTACATCATTGCTGAATTTTTCCAAGTCCATGATCATGATAAAGTAATTTTAGTAGTTTAAGAAGTAATAGTGACAGATTTTGATATAATTTTATCCTTTAAAAACACCATAATTACTCAAATAAAGGTGAAAAATATCGATTTTTTGTCCATACTTTATCTTATCTTTCTAAATTATGACAATCCCTGTGAATGATATCAACATCATGATATGATAGGGTTACCACATATGACAAAAAATGCATATTATGAATCAGCATGCATTCTTTAGAAAAAGAACAGAGCAAGTTTGCAAAGAATGCAAGTTTGCAAAAATCAGAAAACATTGAAAAACTATTGTTGTACTAGATAGTGTTTTTTATTTTTCTAAACAATTTTTAACCCAAATTAAATATAGAATCTAAGTTGGAAATATACCACAAGTCAACATGTGTTACTTGCAAAAAAGCAATTACAGAATTGGAAAGAATGAAAGAAGATATTGAAAAAAGAGACTTTTTCAAAGATCCATTTTCAGAAACAGAACTTAAAAAAATCATCAAAAAAACAGGAAAAAAACCAATAGAAATGCTCAGAAAGAGAGACAAGATGTACAAAGAATTAGGTTTAGAAAAAACCAAAATGAGTGATAATCAACTCATTAAATTAATGGTGAAATACCCAGGATTAATTTTGCGTCCCATCATAGTTATAAAAAATAAAACATATGTTGGAAAAATAGATACAGAAGATATAAAATGAACTATCGTGTGTTTTCTTGCTTGAATATTATAATTGCCTCCAAATGAGAGCAATTTGCCTTTAGTCCCTTACCATGATGAAATTTGTAAAAATTCTTGAATCCAGGGCATTCACATGTGTCAGAAGTTACAAAATAAGATTTTTCAGGATCAGATGAAGATTTTATCTGAAACAAATCATCATCAATTTTTACCACACCACCACTTTCAACAAGTTTCTTTGCTTTTTTGATAGTATTAGCACTCATAATACTATTAAAATTGGGTTATGTTTTATTCTTTAATTTTTTCCTAACATTTGTCCATTCTTTATTATTACAAGCCATGGCATTCTCATATAGGAGTTCAAATGTCCAATTCAAAATTTCACTCCATATTGCCCTGAGAGATTCATCATCAGTCCATATCACACTTGCCTTAACTGCAGTCATTGCAATAACATTATTAGCATTTTTTTTTGGGTTTTTATTCCATTTTTCTAATACACGGTCACAAAATTCAAGAATTTCTTGCTTGCTTAAAACTAACCTATCAGGATCAAAAGAATTCTTTTTTACCATATAGGTAAAGAGAGAAACTAAATTATAATATTTTCAATATAAAAGAGATAATACATATTTTTATAAAATAGTTAAAGGATATAATGACGTATCAGAATATGACGGAGAGCCTTGCTTTTCTAATCAGATAAAGTCTAGAATTAGTTTCACTATCTTCTATTTTTATTATTTAAATAATATTTTGAACGCGTCCTATTTTTCCGTTTTCCAATTCAACTTTAATTCCATAGGGATGTGAATTACTAGAAGTCAGAATTCTCTTAACAATACCATCAGTTAGTTTACCTGTAAATTGATCCTGTTTTTGAATAATTCGAACTTTCATTCCTAGTGTTATTTTTCCTCTTGAAGGTAGCATTACCAATAAAATATGGCATGGAGAAGAGATACTAAGTCTTTGTTTTATAAAATTGAGGACATGTAGGTATCTGCCATATATTTTGGAATAATCATGTTAAAACATACAGACAGAAAAAATATGGGAAATATTGAATAAAAAAAGGATATTGCAGTCAAAAATATCATCAAAAGTCGTGAAAAAAATAGATACTGTAATTGGTCATATGATATGATAATTGTTATTTTATGAATAGTCATATTTTTGTACACTTGGATTAAACGTAATTTTGTTGTGTTACATATCAGAAAAGTGAGGAGTTTTGAAAATTACTCAAAACAATTTTTTAACTATGTTTGTGATTTTGGAAACATTCTCTGCAATAAACAGGTCTGTCATCTTTTGGTTTGAATGGTATTTGACAATCATTTCCACAGTCACCGCATTTTGCATCAAACATTTCTCGTGGTCTATCATCTCTTCTACCAAATCTGGAACCTCTATCATTTCCACCATAACCTCCAGATCTTCCACCAAATCTACCACCAGATCTTGGAGCTGGCTTGTGATTTTGGAAACATTCTCTGCAATAAACAGGTCTGTCATCTTTTGGTTTGAATGGAACTTGACAATCATTTCCACAGTCACCGCATTTTGCGGTAAACATTTCTCTTTCTCTATCAAAGGACATGTCTTTCTAAAGTTCGAATAGATTATGAGGTTATTAAACTGTGGGAAAACATCTATGTTATAAAGTAATTTCATAATCTGAGATTATTGGGCATGAAAAGGTATGTCGTCACAAGAATAGCAACTATGTTTGTAGTATTGATGATCACATTATTGATTACAATTGTTCTTGTAGGCTCAAACATGGATACAATACTAAAACAAGGAATTGCATTTCAAGTAAGAACTGAAATCACAGAAAATCCATCAACAGCACAAAGTTTTTCATCAGTTGAAGAGTTTGAGATATTCATTCAGACTCAGATAGATCAAAGAATCAAGATTTTAGGGTTAGACGAACCATGGTATTCTCCTCAAAGAATAGGCATTGCAATGTATAAGATATTACTTCTTGATTTTGGACATGCCACATTTCTTACAAGTGATTTAGGTTCATCAGATGTTAAAGATATACTATTTGAAAAATTGCCAAGAACTGTTTTACTTTTTACGACTGCAACAATAATCATATCCATAATCGGGATCTTTTTAGGAGCTTTATCCAGCAGTAAGATTGGTTCTACCATAGACAGAATTACATCAAGTTTTGCAATAATCAGTTCCAGTTTTCCAGTATGGTGGATAGGTATGTTAATGATTTTCTTATTTGCGTTCACATATCAAATATTTCCAGCAAGAGCAACTCCAGATGTTCCATTGTCAGATCCTTGGTACATTGGATCTTTGTTATATCATATGGCATTACCATTAATTACAATTGTGATGATAGGATTTGGATCATGGGCCTATATGGTCAGAAATTTTATGATTGGAATAATGCAAGAAGATTTCATCATGGCCAAAAAAACAATCGGGGTGAATCAGAAAAAAATAATATACACACATGCTCTAAAAAATGCAGCGCCACCAATTATCACAATTTTAGCACTAAGCTTATCAGGTTCACTTGGAGGTGCAATCATCACGGAAGCAGTATTTGACTGGCCAGGCATGGGAAGATTGTATTTTGAAGCAATATCAGTAATGGATTTACCAGTAATTATTGGTGCCACATACTTGCTTACAATTTTCTTTTTGATCAGCATATTCATTGCAGACTTACTCTATGGATATTTTGACCCGAGAGTGAGGACAGGTTAATGAGTAACATAACACCTCAGGAGATAAAAGAGGAATTTCTTAAAAACAAGATGGGGATTGCTGGGATTTCAATTCTAATTATTCTTGTGGCAATATCAATAACTGCAATTATTGTAATTCCTGTTGAAACTTTTCAAGAGTGGAATAATCCAAAAAGCTGGATTACATATCCAAAAATTGCTATTCCAATTTGGGTAAATATGTTCATGATCGAGAAGATTCCAGAACATATGATTTTAGAGAAACCAAATATACAGAATACATACCAGGATGAAATAGTTTTAACTTCACATCAATTTGGATTTAATTTTAACTATGATGATTTTCCAGATGATTTTATTTACATATTTTCATCAGAATATACGGGCTCACCACTATTACAAATGTCAATCATTCGACCTGACGGTATCAAAATCAAATTACTATCTACATCACTGCCTTATTCTAATTCAATAACGATACACTCTGAAAAAATATTTTCAACAGATAGAATGATAAAGAAAAACTTGTCATTGCAATCAGAGAAATTCAAATTCACATTAGACAATTTATCTGTGGAAGACATTGTTTTTTCAAAAACTCAAATAAATGAATCGTTAAAGGGAGATTATATTTTTTCTATAGAGTTGTATGGAGTAAAATCCGAATCACAAATTAACGAATCTAAACTAATTATCGGAGGAAAAACCTTTGGAATGATGGGAACTGATGAATTAAGACGAGACCTGGCAATTGGTCTTCTATGGGGTACTCCTCTTGCACTATTTATAGGACTAGTTGTATCAATTGCATCTGTAACAATAGGATTACTTTATGGAGTATATGCAGGATACAAAGGTAAAAAAACTGATGAGGTGATGATGAGATTTAATGATGTCATATATGCATTACCAGCATTACCATTTCTAATAATACTTTCAGTAACAATCAGCAACAGCATATTTTTAATGGTAGGTTTTTTGATGATTTTTGGATGGGTGGGAATAGCCAAAGTATCAAGGAGTATGTCACTACAAATCAAAACTCGCGGATATGTAGATGCTGCAAATATGATGGGTCAAAAAGATTCTAAAATAATCCTCAAACATATTGTACCTCAATTATTACCATATGCATTTGCAAGTATTGCAATCTCAGTTCCAGCAGCAATTACTACAGAAGCAGGTCTCAGTTTTTTAGGATTAGGAGATCCATCATTTCCAACATGGGGTCAAATTTTACATGATGCAAATACATTTGGAGCAGCTGCAAGAGGATTATGGTGGTGGATAATACCACCAGGAATAATGATTGCCATAACAGGTTTGGCCTTCGTATTTATCGGAAGTGCGTTAGATGTAATTATAAATCCAAAATTAAAGAGATGATTAAAAATTATAACTACGAATTAGATTCAAAGCAGAATCATTGAGTTTGATGGTATAAGTAAGAGAGTTAGGATCATCTTTAGTTTCGGATAAAATTTCAGTGAATTTTACCTTATCTTCATCAGTTGCTCCAGCCTCATGAGCACACAGATTAAACGCTTTGAGGTTCAAATTATTTTTTAGTAAATGAGATATGAATTTTTTATAATCCTCAGGGTTTTTCCAACTTTTGTTTTTCTCAGTGCATGCTGCAATCCAAACGTCTACAGAATTGTGAAAGATTACATTTTTACGAATATCATCTAGAGACATTTTAATCTAGAAATCTGCACGCTGCATCTTGGAACCACATCGTGGGCAAGTACCACCCTTGTGTTTATTATTACATACAAGACAGACGTAACGCACACCACCAGATCCACCTTGTGAACCCATTCCAAAGAATCCGCCACCAGTTCCAGAACCACCATCATAATTCCCCATACGACTCATTTGTCGTCTTCTCATTATCATTGGCAATATAATGAAAATTGCCATTACTAGTCCTATACTAATAAACCATGGAACCCCCAGATAACTAAGAAATATCTGTAATCCAATACTAAATACCAGTGAAGCACCTAAAAAAATGTAATATCGCTTAAGCTGAGGATTCAAGACAGTCAAATTTGTTTGAAAAAGGTTATAAAGCTTTGTCACTTTCAGCCCCAGCTATAAATCATTAAGATCTTATCCATAGATAGATCATCAAGATTCATCGATAAAGGCCTTATTACAATCTGATCGATAAATTTTTGCTGCAAATAGAGATATGATTCAAAATAAGGTCACCAGAGAAAATGGCAGAACAATTCAATACACATGAGAGACATTATTTTTGATTTATTGCTATAATATCTAAATAATTTCAGTTTTTTCTAATTTTTCTATCATTAGTATTTTTTTAGAAATATCATATAATAGAAAGGGAAATGGGATCGCCATTACTATCCCATGCAAAAATAGAATCATCATTATATGGAGACTTGATAATTAATGAGACCAATCCAAAAAAATTATGTAGATCAGTTACAGATGGTTCGGCCGAACCGCTTGGGTGAGAATGAACTATTCCGACATAGCTCAAATCAAAGGGTAAAAAGGAATGTGGAAATCCTGCAAATGTAGGACCGCTATAATTAAAAGGTGGAATCACAAGCCCATCAATTTTAATCTCACCATGTTTTGATTTGCCTTTTAAAATCAAAATTCCTTCGTTAGGATGCTTCATTTGACAATAGGAGATAATGCTATCAAGTACATCTTTTTGAAGTAATACCTTTCGCTCAAAATATTTTTTTTTAAAAATCATAATCATCATCTAGTTTAAACTAATTTAATTTTGAGATGGTAAGATAGTGTAAGATATATTCGAAAAAAATTTTATTTTTTTTTCTATCTCAGATATGAGTTGTGGAATTTTTGAGTCAGTATAATCAATTTCCTCTTGAAGGGTTCTAGATTTAACTTCAAGATCATCTTTAACAGAGAAATTTTTTGTCAATTTATTCTCAAGTAAATCCAAATCCGAAGGTCGAAGAGAATTAATTTTATGTTTCATCATTACGTATTTTTCAGAAAACTCTGAAACATTGTTTACAAACGTATCAAGATATTCCTCAGTCTCAGTAATCTGTAAAGATGTTTTGTCAATGTCTTTTACTGAAATTTCTCCTGAAATAATTCCTTTTCGAACATTCTCTAAAATAATAATTATGGAATCCTTGTTAGAAGGAAGCATAACATCAAATGGTTTCTCAATTAGTTTAGACAGAATATTTTTTTGATCCTTATCTAGTGAAGAAATATATTCATACCTACTAAGAGGACGTGAAATTTTTGTAAATTGTGACTCAATTTCATTTTTAATTTTAGATTTTTTAGCTGAAAACACACTTAATTCATTTTTCAAATCAACATATGATTTGTAATCATTAGAAGATTTTATCTGCTCGATTGATTTTTCTATGGATGTAATTTTTTCGATCAAAGAATCTAGAGAAGTTTTATTTTCAATAATTTTTTTAGAGAGTTCAATGCGGTTGTTCTTTAGATTTTCAATTTGATTTAATGAATTAAGAATCTCATCAGATGTGAATGTTGTAGCATCAAAGTTATGTAGTATTTTGTGAATTTCAGAGTGGTTAGTGTTCATAACTTCAAGATTATCTTTTAGTTGAGCAGCATATTTTTTTGCAAAAATATGAATAACTCTGGTTTGTCGCCCCAAAACATCTCCAACTTTTTTGAGAATCTGGTTTAATGTAATGTCCAATTTTTTTGCATCATCTATAGAGGTGATTTTGGGTAGTGATGTTACGTCTTTTTTAATAACATCAATTACCTGGGTTTTACCTCTAACCACAATGATGGCAAGATGTTTATCAATATCATCTACTTTTAGATTATCTTTTTCAAGAACATTTCCAATTATTATCAGGTCATCAATTAACGAAGAGGTTTGATCGCGTATATTTTTTATCGTAGATAATGTTTGAGACTCTCTCAATTTACAAAGTTTAGTTACGATTTTAGGAACATCTGAGAGAGAAATTATCTTATTTTGAAGTTGTGGCTCTTCATGATTATCTTGATTTTTCTTTTTACCCCATCCAAAGACCATTTGATGTTATTAACCTCAGGGGATTAAAAATGATTGTACAGATAAAATTTAAAATTCATGGAATGTCGATAAAAGAAATGGTAAAACTTGGAGATAAATCATTTCATACAGGTACAGTGAAAAAGACAATTAGGATTAAAGCTTCAAAAAACAAAGTTTGGAGAAAAATTAGCAATATTGTCGGGTTACCAACATGGGTAGTAGATGTGAAAAAGACCGTGTACCGATCTAAAAAGAAAAGAGGTATTGGAGCAATAAGATTGATAACTTTCGAAGATGGTAGTGAAATAGAAGAGCATGTAGTAGCATGGAAAAATGGCGAGTATTTCACATATATTGCAACTGAAGGCTTACCGTTAAGAGCATATGTTGCAACTATTTCAATGAAGGTCAAACCCAAAAAGATAGTGGAATTAACATGGGAATCCTATCTAAACAGTAAAAAAATGTATGAAAAAGAATTTGTTGGTTTTCTTGCATTTATTGGATCTTTTTATGAGACATCGCTTGAGAATCTCAAAGTTTTGCTTGAAGAATAACACTAGAAAAACAGAGAGTTAAACTGTAAATAGGATAAATTCCGAAAAAAGATTATGAGTGACATGAGATTTATCATAATAGGTATAGTCTTAACTTTTGTAGGATTTTTGGTGCTTGGAATGTTTGGACATGATTATCAGGCCGCAACTATGGAATCAGATCAGTTTGGTACTTGTTACAAATATTCAGACGACATGCCACCAATAGAAATCAATTGTTTATCTAAGATATTTGATCAAACAGTATTCTTTGGCTTAGTCATCATATTAATTGGGTCAGGAGTAGTTGCATTGGTAAAAGGAGTTAAAGGAGATTGGGATAGTAAAGTAAAACCTGAAGATATGGTAGGTCCAAGTAGAAATCAAAATGAGGATTCTGATGAGAATAATAAATAAAAAATAGATTCTAATGTAAAAAAATTACATCTGTTTATATTTTCAGTATAATATGAGCATAGTTAATGTAAACGAAAAAAATTCATATAGACAAAAAATTTCCTAGTTTTGGTATATTTTTTAAACAATCATCATTGTTTATATCCTTGCAGAGTACAAAATATTCCCAACTCATCTTCAAGAAATGCATAGTATTTTCCAAAACTTGTGTTACATTTACTTTCACTAGAATAAAATTCTGATTTTAAGATTCTAAAATATTTTTCATTGCATGTATCATTTCACCAAGCTCATATACTCTTTGATCAAATTGTTCATCAGTTATTTCATCAGGTTTGTTTAACGTTATTACAACCTCAGAAAAGGCGCCATTTGAAACAACGCGCATTGGTATATCCCAAGTAGACTCCTCATCAACATACTGATGGTCTAATATTCCAAAAGTCTTGTTTTCATAAAATTTTAGTTTGGATAAACCGTGAGGGCCATTAAATGACCACCAACCATCATCAGTTATTTTTGCGTCAGGCATCATTTTTGACGGCAGTTGTAAAATACTATCAAACGCATCCCCTGTTTTCCTTTTTACAGTAATAGAGACAGTTCTAGATCTACTCATATCACAATTGTAAAATAATGGTTAAAAAAGATATAGCATAAATTATAGTAATCAATACTTTTGGGGTTACTGGTTAAGAAATTTTTTAATTTTCTTTAGATTTGTAACATTTGATTCATGAAACATCACAATTGATTCAGTTAAAGAATTTGGAAGTACCGTTTTGAGATTATTTACCAATTCATCTCCACCAATAATCATATTATCAATTAGTTTTTCAATTTCATTTTTTTCAGTACTCATTTGAATTGAATAAGAATCTAATCTTAATTAAATATTAAAAAATAAAATCAAACATTCATTTAGAATTAAAATCAGATTTTTCTTTAATTTCACAGTCATAGATAGTTCTTGCTTCATGCCATGAATGCCAAATAAAATTCCAGATTAGATCATCAATGTCATAACGTTGTCTTTCTGTAAGTGGGATATCGCGTAAATTATAAATTATTTTACTCCTCATAGTCCCTAATCTTACTCCTAACATGACACATTCTCGATTATTTTTAGGTAATATTTTATCTCTAAAATAATCAGGTTTTGAATCAAAGACATCAAAATGCTCTTCATGCCATTGAAACTTTGATTTATCAAAAACTTCAAGAATAAGAGAGACAGTATCATAATCTAATTTTTTCTTGTTTAGTTTTTCTTTGATTAAATCTTCTGATGCTTGTTTTCTTTGGATATCAAGTTTTTTTTCAAGTTTTTTTATAGATTTTGACTTATTTTCATTCAATAATTTTTTGCATTCAATAATGAACTTAAGCGTATTGTTGGAATACAGTAGTTTAATTATCTTTTTTTATTAAAGTTGAGGTTGAACGAACATTTTTTAATTTTTGAATATTCCAAGAAACAATCTCCCTAATTTTTTCAAAATTTTCTGCCTGTAGTTTTACTAGCATGTCATAAGTCCCTATTGTCTCAAAAACATCAACAACATAATCTAATGCCCTCAGTTGATCTATAACTTCAGACTCTGTTCCCAATTCACAATTCAACATCACATAAGCATCAGTCATGAAATAAACAATAATCTGTTATTATTTAAAGATGAATGTTTTGACAAATTACCAAACCACATGTACCAAGTCTTTTAGGTTTCTTCTTGGTTTTGGAAATTTTGTTTGTTCTGGATATCCAATACAGAGTACGGATGATGGAGTAAGATCAGTACCAATTGCATTCATTACTTTTTTTTCATCAAACATTCCAATCCAAATGGAGCTTAATCCCAATGCCTGAGATGCAAGCTGAGAGTAACCTGCAGCAAGTGTGGCATCCTGTATAGCAAATTTTGCAAGGATGTATTCTGGAAAGTCAAATTTTACCCTAGAAGGATTTTTACAAAAAACCAATACAACAGGTGCATCCACATAGGGTTGTTTGTTACATGCATCAACAAGTAGTTTTTTCTTTTCAGGACTTTTTATGTAAAAAATCTCGAATCCTTGATAGTTTCCTGCAGTAGGAGCAGTGTCTGCCGCTGCAATAATTTTATCTATTTTTGTTGTTTCAACAGGTTTATCAGAGAATTTTCTTGTGGAACGTCGTTTTGCCATAACGGCAAACAAGTCAGTATCCACAACTTCAGAAGGACCAGATTTTAAAATAAAATCAAGTAATTGATTCCTAGTATTATCATTTGAAGAGTCAAGAGTTATTTCTGGTGTATAACCTTGAGGATAAATTTTCTCTTCACTGTGTTCTGAATCCATGAGCAATATATAGAAAGGAGTCTATTAAAGAATTACAAAGAACATAAATTCAAACACACATCACTCAGGGTCAAAGGCATCACAACCGGAAGTACATGGTTTGTTCATTACACCTTCACATACACCTAAATCATTATGCATTATTCGATGATGACCACAAATTTTACACTTTTCTCTGAAATGCAATATTAGTTCAGAAATTGTAATTTTAGATTCATGAATCTTGAATTCTGTTTCTTTAGTCATAATTCTGTTGGGAATAAAGTTAGTTTAAACATTGTGAGTATAAAATAAGATCATTGATTAAACAAGATAGAAAATCGGAAGCAGGTATGCATGGATAAAACATAAACTGCTCAAGCCAGGCATGACTATCTTGAGTAATGTAATGTATGGGGTTGATCGACAATCCAATCAGTGGTGTTTACAAAAAATTATGATGTTGCCCAGGACTTACAATAAGAAATCCATACAAGGCATTGAAATTAAGCCAACAAACGAATCATATAATATTATAATCTCAGATATTTATTCATCTGCTTGAATAAAGATAAAACCAACGAAAATATGGATTGCCCAATTTGTGAGCATAAATATTCGTGGCACAGAAAAACCACATCAGGCAGAATATGTGATTTTCTAGGATGTTCATGTGTACTTAAAAATTAGAATATTTTTTAAAAATATTGAGAAAATTTTTCTAGATACCGGTTAAAACCACACTTAGAAGGTAATATTCTATTTTTAAGAGAAATATGTCAATATCTTTGAAATATTCAGTTTGTTTTCTTAATATATGTGGTTTAACACTTAGTAATCATGAAATATTGCCATGATTGTTTAACTCCAATTAATCGTAATTCCCCAGAGGAGTATTGTACTATCTGTAAAAGAGATAGAGCCCAAAAAGCAATCTATACAGCTTAGGAATGATTTTCTAGTTAATTAATTTTTTAGTTTTTAACTACGATTACATTGTTAGATCATTTTTTCTTTGATTTGGCTTTTACATTTTCTCTTTGTCTGCTATTTTTTACATCATTTTTTTCAAAAAATAGTATTCTATATTTTGGAATTATTTTTCACGTGTGTATGATAAAACCTACCTTAACTACAACCCCTAGCATATTGTGCTCCCAAGTAAATTTGAACCACAACCACAACGAAATTAATGATCGATGAATTTTTGGTATAGATTTTTCAAGAAAAGTAGAACATTGTATTATGAAAGAGATGCCATAATATCAAGGTATGAGTACGCCGGGAAAGGGATTCGAACCCCTGCACGCTTTCACGTAGCCGTTTTCGAGACGGCCGCCTTACCACTTGGCTATCCCGGCATTAAGACTGAAATATTCTCCATAATAAAGCAAATCAGAATACAGATAATTCAAACATTGTCAATATCAAAGAGTTCATCTTTGAATTTCTTTTTGATTTGCTCTTTGTTTTTACTCCACTCTTCTTCAGAGATGTTATCAGTGAAAATAGAATAAAATCCATCAGAGAGATCTTTGCCCGAAATAGAAATTATTTCTTGTTTTTCTGATTCTGATAAAGGAAAGTATGAGGTGATTCTAGAAAGCATATTTTCTGAATTAAATTTTAATTCAAAAATTTTATCTTCCAAATAATATGGCAAATCAAATAACACCATTGTGATTTTTAGTTAATTATTTTAATATTAAAATTGATTTTTTCATTCAACAATATAAAAAATATCGATCATAAATGAAGAACAAACACAAAAAAGCACAAATATACAACAAAGTTCATGGGATTGAACTTAAAAGACTTAGTGGTCAAAGAGAAAACAACACTAGACGCATTTTCAACTAAAATTATTGCAATTGACGCATACAATGCAATTTATCAATTTCTTGCAAGCATCAGGGGCCCAGACGGATTACAGTTATCAGATTCAGAAGGAAGAATAACTAGTCATCTCAGCGGTCTTTTATACAGGAATGTTAATTTTCTATCTCTAGGCATAAAACCCGTTTATGTTTTTGATGGAAAACCACCGTCATTAAAAACGGCTGAAATTGAACGAAGAAAACAGATCAAGAAAGACGCCACAATAAAATATGAAAAAGCAGTTGCTGCTGGGAATATAGAAGATGCAAGAAAATACGCGCAACAGACAACTAGTATGAAAGATGGGATGGTGAAAGAATCAAAAGAACTTTTAACATATTTTGGCATACCATACATCGAAGCACCATCAGAAGGAGAAGCAACAGCTGCACATCTTACACAAACAGGTCAAGCATATGCTTCAGCAAGTCAAGACTTTGACTCCATTTTATGTGGAGCAAAAAGATTAATAAGAAATTTTACAAATAGCGGAAGACGAAAAATACCAAATAGAAATACATACATAGATATTGTTCCAGAAATTATCGATACACAGAAAACACTCGATGCATTAGGAATAACTAGAAAAGAATTAATTGATGTTGGGATTTTAATTGGAACTGATTTTAATCCAAACGGTTTTGAAAGAATTGGCCCAAAAACTGCAATGAAGCTAATCAAACAATATTCAAGGTTAGAGGAGATTCCCCAAATTCAAGAGCAATTGCAAGAGATAGACTATAAACAGATTAGACAAATATTTCTAAATCCCAAAGTATCAGATGTTGATGAAATAATCTTCAACGAAGTAGAATACGAAAAAATCACAAACTATCTTGTAAAAGAAAGAAGTTTTTCAGAAGATAGAATTCAATCCACTTTAAATCGACTAAAAAAAGCACTAGAAAAAAAGAGTCAAAATTTAGATCAATGGTTTTGAAAATATTTCAATTTAATAACTAGTCAATCTAATTTCAAAAAATGCCTCAAACAGAAGCAAGAAAAATACTGAAAGATGCACCGATTATGTGGAGAAGAATAAATTCCATAGGAATTATTCTAGATTGTAACTCCACATATGCAACAAATCTAGGATACACCAAATCAGAGATTATAGGTAAATCAATTTTTGAACATGTACCAAAGGAATCATGGGAGGTGATGAATAACTCACTTAAAACATGGTTTGTTACAGGAGAGGTAATGAATAGAAAAATTACATTCAAAAAAGAAAATGGAGAAACATTTCCAGGATTACTTCATGCTTCAAGCCTTTATGATCAAAGTAACAATCTGCTTGGAAGTAACACTGTGATTTTTGATTTGACACAAATGAATGATGAGAGAATTGTAGAATATGAGATTTTTTTTAAAGAAGCTAACAATAAGTTAAACAAGATAAAAGAAAAAGAATACAACTTATTAGATGAAAACTCAAAATCAGAATATAATGGATTAAAGAAAATGTTTGAAATGCTTTCTGCCATAAACTTGAGAGAATTGAAATAAAATAAATAGAAACTATCAAAAATTTTATTCATTTGTATAATATTGCATATTAACGTCCATCAGATATGATATTTTTTACAATCCATGAAAAACATATCTCATCGTATATCCACAAATAATGCACCAGATTCTAATGAAGTATTCTCTCATTATAGACATCTAAAGATCAAAATATCTAGTTTATGTATACCCACATATCATCACGCTTATTTTGAATCGATGTTTCACAAAGTTCAGATTTAGTTAACAGGTAGTTACTTTTCAATTTTGAATAAAAATTCAGTGCAGATCAAAAATATTTACACCCTCAGAAATTTTAACTTAATCTTCAATTGAACCTCCTTGACCATATAAAATAGGCATGGTGTATGTACTAGTAATATTTTCAACATGACGTAATGTTTCAATTATTCTATCTAACCCTGATTCTGCATCATGATGAACTTTGAGAAAAATATCATATTTACCCCAAATACCATTTACCTCAATGACGCCATCCATACTTTTTAGATGAATGATAATTTCTTTTTCATGACCAGGTTCACAGGTCAGCAGAATGTAAGTTTGCAATTCTCATTATAATAAACATATCATAGATATAACTAATCTGAGTTCTTTACCGTTAATTATAGTGCCATTTTTAACATAGTAGTCAAATTTCGCTCTTTCATAAAAGAAGGATCCTGATTTTGAAAGTTAATTTTTTCTGAAATTCTCTTCATGAAGTAAAGGGCAACTTTATAGAATAACGACCACATTTGACTATTTTGATTTGAATCATAGATTCTAAGTAGTAATGTAAAAAGCCATTTTAGGTTAGGATAGTGCTCTGAGATATAATCTAACATGTACTCTCTAGAATTATTAATCTTATAACGAAGATGATCAAGGGTTTCAATTTCTAAGGCATACCCAGTTTGCATGATTTTGATTTTTCCTTTTCTCATCGCATGTAAAATATCATCAAGATTATTATCAGAATCAATTACATTTACGCATCTGCCAAGAGTAGATAAAACATGAGAGTCACTACCTGCAACTTGAATCATATTATTATCAAGTGCAAATTGAGTTGCACGTGCATTTGAGAGAATATCTACATTATAACTATTAAAAACTTCAACCATATCACACTTTTTTGCGCTATCACGAAGTGCATCCAATAGGCTAAACGGATGAGGAGCAGATGAAACACTATCTTGATCTTTAACTTTATCAAGCACTTCGTCAAGAGAAATTCCTGCTTGGATTTCGCTATGAATTCCATATGCTAAGACATGAGCACCAGTATCAACGGTAATTTCTTCTGCAGGAAAGACACTAATATTTTTGAATTTGGCATGATTGTTTTTGTATTCCAATAACTGATGATAACCATCAAGAGTGTTATGATTTGTTATGAAAATTGCATCTAATCCCAAATTATAGGATTGTTCTAATTGATCTTTGATCGAAATATTACAATCGTATGGGGGTTCTTTATCTCCAACATGAAAATTTGAAAAGGAGTTATGACAATGTAATTCAGCATTAATTGGCATATTAATAGAAATATTCTATGTTAGATTATAATCTTGTTGAAGTAAATTATCTGAAGAGGTCTTCATTTTCAGGCCGAATCAATTCATCTGCCATGTGTTCTTCAATCTTAAATTGATAACCGCGTATTATCACAAAAGGACATTTCAAAGATTTACCCATCATTAATTCTGCAGCAGATGTAAGTTCATCAGCTATTGCTATTGCAGTTACTCGTAAAATATTACCAAAAGAATCAAAGGTTCCAGCATAATCTAAAATAGGATTCAAACCAGAAACACCAATTGCGCAATTTGTTTGACCCATTCTAAAAGGACGACCAAAGGTATCAGAAATAATCACTGCAATATGTTTTTGAGTTCGTTGTAAAACAGCATTACGAATATTTTGGGCAGAAATATCAGAATTCTTGGGCAACAAAGTAGCATATCCTTGTTCTACATTACTCTCATCAATACCTGCATTTGCACAAATAAAACCATTATTAGATTCAACAATAAGTATACCGTTACGCATACGGATAATTCGTTTTGACTCAGATAAGATTAACTCAATTATCCTAGGATCTTTTTTATATTGAGAGCTTATTCCTTCTGCAAGTAATGAGGGAGTAACAGTAGATAACCTGATCAATCTTCCTTCTTGCTTAGAAATAATTTTTTGTGCAACTACTATAATGTCACCATCTTTGATTTCCTGAGATTTTAAAATTAAATCAGAAAGATCGTCGGCGAAAACAATCTCTTTTTCTATATGAATAGGAATAATTTGCAAGTAAAAGATATCAGTAAAAGGGACTAAAAAATTGTTTATGCAATGGTTGGGGTTTCTAATTCTAACTTGTAATGTTTGTTGATAATATCCAAGATCTTCGAGAGATCTTTTTCTTCCAAAGTAGTGGTAGCCAAATCTTTAACAATATCTTGAGCACGATATGCTATACCCAATCCACAAATATCAAATAATTTTACATCGTTTGCGCCATCCACTACACAAACAATATCTTCTTTTTTCTCACCCCATTCAGCAATTTTGATTTTTGCAGATTTTGATTTATCAGAGTCAACATGGATTGTCACTCCTTCAAGTTTTCCATCTTTAAATATTAAATCGTTAGAATAAACATAATCCAAGTCTAATTCTTTTTGTAATCTATTCATCATTAGTCCAAATCCACCCGATACGGCCATGAGTTTCCATCCAGCTGCTTTTAGAACTCTACATGCTTCCTTTGCACCAGTCATAATAGGTAATGCGTCAGATACCTCTTGACAAGTTTTTTCATCAATACCTTTCAAGGCCGCAACTCTTGTCCGGAGTCCATCCTCCCAGTTAATTTTTCCCTGAATTCCTTGTCTAGTAATTTCCCAAATTTCATTTTCTTTGTGGAGTTTTTCCGCCAAAAGTGGCAAATATTCTTCATCATATAAAACACCTTCAACATCAAAAATTATTAGCAATAGACTTCTGATTTGGGGGAAATTTACTAATTATATTAAAGTTGGGAGTAAACTTTTCGTGATTAAATAGCGATCAACATATCCAAACAAGAATGAGATTAATTTTCATTGTTGAAGTCAAGATTGAAAAAATATAAAGTTATCAACATGTTCCATGAAGATATTCATATACAGTAACTGGAAAGTATGCTAATTGAGTTTAGAAACTAACCTTGACTATCCAAATAATCTAAGTATCAAGAAAAAGAAACTACAAAGGTATACATGAACGATAGGGAAATAATAGATATGACTAAGAAATTACCAAGTGGACATAATATTGGTGGTGGTGCTAAACAGAAAAGACGCAAAGAGCATAAACAAGAATCTAACAAAAACTAAGTAGTGTCTAAAGTTTTGCGAGCTAAACTCAAGGTTTTGTCAAAAAATGAGACAGAGGATTTACAAATTTTAACTAGATTTTTCTGATCGGGAAAATATGAAATATTGAAAACTAGTTTTCATTTTGTTTTTCTCCAAAGAAAAAACACAGAAACACCTACAATAGGCAAAGCAATACCAAGGGGCAAAAAGATATTGTGTACAAGTTTCCCAAATTCACATTCCTCCTACACTATGCAGTCTTGGACCTCTACAATCATGAGATTGTGAAAATTTGATCTCTCGAGCATCAATAAAAACATGAGTTGAACCCATAGTTTCAAGAATTTCAACATCATCATTTCTACCATCCAAAAATCATGAACCATCACATATGGTATTTTGTAAATTATTTCCATCTATTTTGCCATAAATCAAGTATTCTTTATCTTGGATAAAATTTACCCCACAAGATGTACTGACTTTTGCAGTAGATACAGTAACAAAACCGCTTTTAATTATAGGAAAAATATCATCACCTTTCCAAACTCTATGAACATCAAAACCTGTTGCAAGAGTCATCTGAAAAATTCCATGGATTGTCTTTTATTGTTCCTGAAAAGACATCATCTACTTGATTAATTCTTTGCTCCACAGTTAATTCATCACAAAGGCAAGCAGATACACCAGGTATCAAAAATATAATTGATGTTACTTAGAACACAAATGCAAATATCAAAAATCTAGTGTTCATTTTCTTCTCAACGTAGTTTTTGAAGTTCCTCAACGGTCAAAGATTCCACATTACATCTATTCAACAATGATACTGTAGTGTCATTTTTTTGTTTTAACAGTTCATCCATTATCAAAATTCCAAAAGAATTTTGATCTCCTTACTCTACAACCAAACAATTAACTCTTAACAAGTGAAGTGTTTTAAATGGGCACTATAGTCACATGTCGTCATTTGATTTATTTTTCAACCTAAGGATATTTTTGTAATGAAACTGGTCATGTAGAATCAACATCAAATATAGATCGGTGGGTTTGAATTTATGGAATTTTTAGTTCTAGATGTCAATTTACTAAGTTTAACATATCTTTTTATTTTGAGATTATGAGTAAATTTGAAAGAGACAAAAGCCAAAATAGGTGATTTCAACAATACCAACAAAAGCAGATAGTCATGTAACTCCAATTCAAATAAAGTTATTTTATCTCTTTGATAAGATTTACGTTAATTTTTGATTGTTGTTTTCAGTCAATTCCAACCAAGCATCAAATTAATTAAAAATAATTTATTTTTCTTTCATCTAACCATCCTATGAGAAAAATCACATCCATGTAGAGAAATAATAATTATCTAGATTCCCAATCATCAAGACAATCTGAAAGATGTGAAGGATTTGGAGGTAACGCGGTCATTAAAATAGACAGAAACCAAAACCACTTAGTTGCAAATAGCAACTAATCATTACAAATAGGATGTTGTTTTTGTAATGTTTGGGATTATTTGATTGCTGTCGTTATTGTTGTGTAATTGTGGAATAAAAAGTAATTTGTAGAGATATCTAACATTTGTTTATGGATTTCTTTATTTTTGAATAAAATTAAATCAATATAACATTCCAGTCTAATTACTTGTACAATATATCATACACGTTTACGGTGATATTAATAAGCACACATTCATCAAGACAAGTGTTTATTGTAAGTATGAAAAAGACAGAATGTACAGTTAGATCATATTCATTGATACGTAAATCTAATCCAATATACTGCCAAATTATTTTTTAGAATTGGCAAATGCTAGCAAGACATCTTTGAAAGATTTTGTAATATGCTAAAGTTAAGAATTTCAGTAAAATGGTAAAAAGTAAAATTACAATAATCAGTTAAACCTCAAAGAATAACATGCATGTAAATTTGTCAGGATTGATGTATATTTAAAAAATAAAACCCCATAAATTACACAAATTTTGTAGAAAAACAATTATCACTTATCAGTAATATAAAATACAAGGAAATGAGATACAGGATCTTTCAAAAAGACATGTTTCTAGGTGCATTTAAAGACAGATCTACATTCTATGAAGCTTTTGCTGGAGATAATCCAAATTCACCAATGAAAGGTGACAAGATACGATTAGATGGTATTGATTACAAAGTAAAATGGTATATTGAACATGACTCTGACTCATTTACTGAAAATGAATTTCATGAAAAAGATCAAGAGTGGTTTGCAGATATAATAGTAGAATGAAATAGGCAAAAAAAAATACAACTCATGGATATAGTCGGAAGTATGTAATAGAGACTTTTTCCCAAATAAATAATAAATCGAAAAGTAAGAGACAAAATGAAGATACAGATTCCCCAATCTTTGTTTTACCAACTAGATTAACTTAATTAAAATGATTTTTCATGTATTGTGAATTTATCATCCTATAAAAGCAGATGAACTAATCAAACCTCTTTTTAGTTTCATAAGTTAAAGTTTAAACTTTTTCGAATCAGAAAAACGGTAATAATAAATCACAGGGTGTTTTGAGAACAGCATGGATGAATTAGAACACAAATATGAGGTAGTAATCAAAGAAACAGAAGATAAGCAAAAACTACCAGAAGATGTCAAAGTAGAATTAAAAGCATCAGGTATGATGGATGATAAAGGGAAATTAAAATTGAAAGGCGTGAGTCCTAAAATGCTTAAAAAAATGAAACAGGAATTTGTAGAATGTCCAGTTTTAAAAGAAAATATTCAGTTCATTCAATGTTTTGTATGCCCAAATTTCCAAAGCAGGGTCATGGGAAAAGTACTCTGTAAAGGAGACAAATTATAACAACACAGAACTTTATTTTCAAAATTATCACGAAAAGCTCATTAGTTAATTAAATCTTGGAATTTTAGTTTGAATAAAGAAGATATTGGGATTACAGTTTCAAAAAATGATAATTTTAGTGAGTGGTATACACAAGTAGTTCTTAAAGCAAAATTAGCAGATTATGCGCCAGTTAAGGGCCTTATTGTCCTTAGACCAGATGGGTATTCTATTTGGGAATCACTTAGAGAGACATTTGACAAAAAATTTGAAAAGAACGGGATTAAAAATGGGTTTCTTCCAATACTAATTCCAGAATCATTGTTAGGTAAAGAAAAGAAACATTTTGCAGGATTTAATCCAGAAGTATTTTGGGTTACTCATTCAGGAACTAATAAAATAGGAGATAGACTTGCATTAAGACCAACATCTGAAACATTAGCATACACAATGTATTCTAAATGGATTCAAAGTTGGAGAGATCTGCCACTAAAAATTAATTTTTGGAATACAGCACTCAGAGCAGAGATTAAGGCCACAAAACCATTTCTTAGAACATCAGAGTTTCTATGGCAAGAAGGTCACACGGTACATACAACACAAGAAGAAGCAGAGAAAGAAGTCATGAAGATATTAGAGATTTACAAAAAGACAGTAGAAGAGGAATTAGCAATTCCAGTTATTAAAGGAAAGAAAAGTGAGAAGGAAAAATTTGTAGGTGCAGTATACACAACCACTATAGAGTCAATAATGCCAGATGGTAAAGCACTTCAAATGGGTACATCGCATTTTCTAGGGCAGAATTTTTCAAAACCATTTGAAGTGAAATTTGCCGATAAGGATAATGTGGAGCATTTTGCGTGGCAGACATCATGGGGTATATCATGGAGGTTAATAGGTGCCATGATCATGGTACATGGTGATGATAAAGGTTTAGTATTACCACCAAATGTAGCGCCAATACAAGTGCTAATTGTTCCAATTTACAAAAATGATGAAGGGATGAATGCAGTATTATCAAAAGTAGAAGAAATAAAAAAAAATCTGGAAGTAAAAAAAATTCGAGTATACGTAGATGACAGAGAAGGGTTATCCCCAGGTTACAAATTCAATGATGGTGAATTAAAGGGAATTCCACTCCGTATAGAGATAGGTCCCAAGGATATTGAAAAAGAAAGCGTGGTGATAGCAAAAAGACACAATCGTGAAAAATTGAATTTAGGTTTTTCAGAAATTGAAACAATTGCTACAATTTTAAATGAAATCCAAAAGGAAATGTTCGTAAATGCAAAAATCCAAGCTAAAGTAAATTCTATCGATATTTCAGATTATACTGAATTTAAATTAAAAATTGAGACAGGAGGTTTCTTTAATGCCCCATGGTGTGGAAAAACGGAATGTGAAGAAAAAATTAAAGAAGAAACAGGTGCAGACATCAGAGTATTACCATTTGGTAGTGAAAATGCAAATCAAAAATGCATCTACTGTAACCAACAAAGTATTTCAATTCCAGTTTTTGCAAGAGGGTATTAGAAGAGATTTAGATATAATACGAACTCATGGTGTATTTGTTATTTTATTAATATCAAAAATAGAGTCAGACATAATAATGGAAAATGTTAATTTGAAATGTTGACAACTACCACTAAATTGGAAGAAAAGAAATCACTTTTGGAGCAATTTAGAGAAACAAGAAATAGAACATTGGAGATAGTTAGAAATTTAAAAACAGACGATTTTGTAGTTCAAACTGCATTTTTTATGAGTCCACCAAAATGGCACATAGGACATGTTAGTTGGATCTATGAAGCAATTATGAGTAAAATAGATAAAAATTATAATTTTTATTCAACAGAATACTCAGAGTATTTGAATTCATACTATCAACAATTCGGTGTTCCTCATGACAAAGGATTAAGAGGGGTGGTTTCAAGACCAACAATTGATCAGATTTTTCAATATTTTAACATAATCAACCAAAGAGTTGAAAAATTCATCCAGTTCAAAACTTTGAATGACAAACAGATGAAATTAATTATAATGGGATTTCATCATGAATGTCAACATCAGGAATTATTAGTATATGATTTACAACATTTATTGGCTGAACAATACAAGCCTCAAAAAAAAAATGAAATTAAGAGTAAACCCGAAGTTGAAAAGAAATCAGTTCACATAAGGGGTGGATTGTATATTCTTGGATATAATGGAAAAGAGTTTTGTTATGATATTGAATTGCCCCAACACAAAGTATTTCTTAATGATTACAAAATTGATGTGTATCCAATAACAAATCAGCAATACCTAGAATTTATGGAAGATGGAGGGTATGATACTTACAAGTATTGGCTATCTGATGGATGGGAGAAAGTAAAAAAGAATCAATGGACAGCCCCCATGTATTGGGAAAAAATTGATTGTGAGTGGAACATAAGAGATTTTTCAGGAATTAGAAAAATAAATCCAAATGAACCAGTATCCCATGTAAGTTACTATGAAGCAGACGCATATTGTAAATGGGCAGAAAAAAGATTACCAACAGAGGCAGAATGGGAGAAGGCTGCATGCTGGAATGAAGAAAAACAAGATAAAACAATCTATCCATGGGGGAATGAGTATCCAACAATAGAAAAATGTAATTTATTTGAATCACATTATTGGAAATGTACAGATATTGGAACATTTCCTGAAGGCAGTAGTCCGTCTGGATGTCAACAAATGATTGGAGATGTTTGGGAATGGACTTCCTCAGAGTTTAATGGGTATCCTGGATTCAAATCAGGGTTTGATGAGTATAATGATAAATGGTTTACAAATCAGAAGGTTTTGAGAGGAGGTTCTTTTGCAACTCCAAACATGTCAATCAGAGGAAGTTATAGAAATTTCTTCAGATTAGATGAACGATGGTTGTTCTCAGGTTTTAGGTGTGCAGAAGATATCTAATTTTTAGATACCAAAGTTAACGAAAAATAATCATTATCATCCAACCAAGTATGTTTGATTTTAAATCCAACACCATTCAATAAATTATAAATTTGATCCAGTCTATATTTGTGAGAGTGTTCAGTATGAATTAATTCATCTTTTGTTAAATTAAGCAAGAAGTTAGATTTTGATATGACAACAGATTGATTTGTTAGAGATTTAAGATACATTTCAATTCTCTGATATTTTGTATTGTATATAGAATAATGTGAGAAATTATTTAGGTTAAAATCAGCATCTAGCTCATCATTAATTCTAGAAAGAACATTAAGATTAAATTTTGTCGTAATTCCTTCCGAATCATTATATGCAGACTCCAAAACTTGTTTATCTTTAACTAAATCCAATCCAATCAGAAACAAGTCATCAGATTTCATCACAGAATAGATTGTTTGTAAGAATTTGTGCCCTTCAGTGGGAGTGAAATTTCCAAAACTAGAACCTAAAAACAAGATCAGATTTTTTTTGTTGTTATAATTTTTGAGGAATTTTAAACCACCTTCATAAGTATCAATTATTCCGGTAATATGCAGACCATCGTAATCTTTGAGCAACTGTTCAGAGCTTTCTGTAAGAATTTCAGATATATCAATTGGAAAATATTCTATTTTTGTTTGAAATTTAGTAAAAATATCAAGAATTAGTCGAGTTTTAACAGAGGCGCCACTTCCAAGCTCAACTAATTGAAAAGAATCATCTAAAAATAGAGATAATTTAGTCTGTAATTTTTTGAGAATATTGATTTCAGTGCGTGTTGGGTAATATTCTGGCAAGGAACATATTTTTTCAAATAAATCTGAGCCTTTTTTATCGTAAAAGAACTTAGGGTTGATAGATTTAGAGTCTCTATTAAGACTAGAAAAAATTTCTTCTGCAAAAGTCTTTTCAATAGTACTAGAATGCGGTTTAAAATATTGAAGTTTGGAATCTAGAACATATTTTTTATAGTGAAGATTTTTTTGAATTATATCGTTCAAGTTTAAATCTGGTCTTTATTCAACATAAATGCTTTATGCTGTACATTACGTGTAAATCATTTTCTTGATATACTTCGTTATTAAATGAAATCTAATGAATGAGATATTGAGAGTAGAACATTTAAAAAAATATTTTACAAAAAAAGGGATTTTTGATTCAAAATCTTCAACAGTTAGAGCGACTGATGATGTATCATTTGCTGTTAAAAAAGGCGAAGTTTTTGTATTGGCTGGTGAATCTGGTTCTGGAAAATCAACAATTGCAAAGTTAATTCTGAAATCAATCGAGTTAGATTCTGGGAAAATCTTTTATGATGAGCAAGAAATCAATGATAAAAAGAAAAACATAGATAAAATTAGAATGAACTGTCAGATGATTCATCAAGATCCTTATGACTCAATCAATCCAAGAATGAAAATAATGGGCATCATATCAGAGCCTCTAGAGATTCATAATTTTGGAAACAAGGAAGAACGATTGAAAAGAGTGATACAAGTGTTACATGAAGTAAAATTAGAGCCAGCTGAGGAAATTATCAATAAATATCCTCACATGTTATCAGGAGGACAAAGACAGAGAGTAGTTTTAGCAAGAGCTTTGGCATTAAAACCAAAAGTGATTTTGGCAGATGAACCAGTTTCAATGCTAGATGTGTCAATCAGAGCAGAGATGTTAGAGTTAATGCAAGAATTACAAAAAAAATATAACATTTCATTTATTTACATCACACATGATTTGACAACTGCACGATACTTTGGGCAAAGAATTGGGATATTATATATGGGCAAAATTGTAGAGATTGGACTCATTGACCAAGTGTTATTAGCACCCAAACATCCGTACACACGAGCATTAATTGATGCAATTTCAGAACCAGACCCAGAAAATCTGTACAGAGAGAGAAAAATCAGAATAAACAGACCAACAGACATAGATGTTTATCAAGGATGCCGATTTAGGGCAAGATGTCCATATGTGATTGAAAAATGCATTAAAGAACCAGATTTAGAAAAAATAAACAACGATCATTATTCTGCATGCTATGTAAAATTAGATTAGGTTGTTCTAACAGATTGCATACGCTTATCCTTATAAGTGACAACATTGGAAACACCATTTTTTGGAAAAACACCATAAATCAATTTAGCTTTTTGTACAACAGAGTCTTTTAGAGACACCATAATGAATTGACTTTCTTTGGATCTTTCCTCTAAGATATTTGCAAGTCGCTCAGAATTAGGAGCATCAAGATGTGCATCTACTTCATCAAAAAGGTAAAAGGGAGATGGTTTTAGCTTTTGTAATGCAAGAACAAATACAATTGCAGCTAATGTTTTTTCACCACCGCTAATCGATGTAGACTCTCTTTTAGGTTTATTTGGGAATTGAATTAGATAGGAGATTCCAGAATTAAATATGTCATCTTCGTTTTGTAATTCTAACCATGCATTCCCTCCAGTCATTTTGTTGAAAATTAGGCGTATTTCTTTATCGACTTTATCAAATGCATCTAAGAATGTTTGTCGTTTGTCTCTTTCTATACCCTCAATAAATTTAACAATAGAATTTCTTTCTTCTTCAAGAGAATTCTTTCTAGTAGACATTGACCGATAACCATAAGATACCTCAAGGTATGTCTCAGGAGCTTTTGCGTTTAATGCGTTAAGGGAGGAAAGTTCAGCACTTAAACCTTGAACAATTGGATCAACATCAAAAGTATCCATGTTTTTATTGAATCCAAAAGCAGTAAGGATTTGTTGTAATTTGGTTTCATTTTCAACCAAATCATGAAGATCACGTTTTAATGAATCGGATTGGCGTTCCAAAATATTAATTTGGTTTGTGAGATCAGTTGCCTGCTCTCTGAAAATATTTAACTGATCATCAAATTCTTTAAGATGGCTAATAGAAGAACCAGATGTCGATATAAGATCTTGTTCTTTTTCTCTTAATTTGATAAGAACCTCACTTTTTGAATTTTTTTGTTTTTCTAATTCTTGAATTTTAAGTTCTAATTCTTGATGCTCTAGATTCAGGGAATCAATTTCATTTGAAAGACTACTGAATTGAGATTGTTCTCGCTTGTCTTGAGTTTGTAATGTAGTTTGCTGTGACGATTTATCACGGTATTCATTCATGATAGTGGTATACATTTTTTCAATATCAGATTTTTTCATGTTAATTTTAGACAATTCATTTGCAATACGATCCTGTTCACCGCCTGCATAATTTTCCTCAACTATCGCAATACGTTGTTGTAAAGATTCAATATGAGATTCAGTTGTTTTTATCTCAGATTCTATAGTATTAGTTCTAGAAGTTAATTCAGATATTCGTGTTGTGAGTTGTCCCTTCATACTAATTGCAGATGTTATTCTAGATTTTAAATTAGAATAATTTTCATTTGTAGATGTTAAAGAATTTTCTGAAAGTGAAAGTCGTTCAGTGTAATATTGAATAGAATCATCCAATTTTTTCAATGAATGTTTCTTCTTTTGTACATATTTTTTGATTAAGTTAATTGATTGGAATAAACCATCGATGTCACTACTCATTGAAATTAGCTTTGTTAGTTTAGAAATTTTTGAATTGATATCAATAACTACAGTTCCACCTTTTGCTTCAAAATACTCACCATTCGTGGTTACTGTTTTGTAACCCATTTGAGACATTTTGTATGCAGTTTTCCGTGTGTCTACAAGTATAATATTCCCAAATAGGAACGTTTTGAGTGCAGAGTAATCATCATTACAAATGACATAATCAGAAAGGACACCTACAATTCCAGATATTTTTGGGAGTGTCAAATTGAATTTCGGGATAGCATCCAATGGAATGATTTTTAGTTTTGGAAGATTTTTACTTCTTGCAAATTCTGCAATTTCAAGCAATGTTGGAAAATTTTTTACAACAATTGCTTTAATCCAATCAGAACTCACTGCCAATATTGAACGCTCATATTGCTTATCCCATGAAATCATTTCGTATACTAATCCTATAATTCCTAGTTTTTCTGAATCTTCTTTTAATTTTGCAACAGTATAATCTTCATGCATGAATCCTTTCACTGTTTTGATTTTTGATTCATATTGATTTGCAGCTGTACTAGATTTTTCTAGAATCAACCCTAATTCATCCAAGTCATTGATAATTTTAGATTTTCTTGAATGTAGTTTTGATATCCTAGATTTTAATTCAGATATTGTATCATTATGATTTTTGAGCATTGACTCTAATTGATATTGATATCCAGTCAATTTAGCAATATCACTTTCTAGATCAGAGAACTTCATAGAATTTGTATTAATTTTAGTTTTTGACTCTTCTCTCTCATGATCAAGCTTGGAGAGTTTTAAATCTGCATCATTCAATTGACGGGTCAGTGATTTAATTTTATTATCAATTTCAGATTTTTTAGCAGCAGCTTCTGATTGCTCAATTAAAATTTTATTTCTCTGTGTATCAATTATTTGTAAATCTTCATTAATTTTATTTTTCCTTAGATTGGTTTCATTTATGGACTCATTAATTTCTTGAAGACGTATGTTTATGTTACCTCTTGTAGCGTTAATTTCCTCTAATTCAGCTTGGATTTCTGGAAGTCTAGAATCTATTTGTTGTAATCTTTTCTTTGACGCAGATATTGTACTGTTATCAATTTCATACTGCTCCATTGCAGAACTAATCTCTAAATCTAGTGAAGCTTTTGCCTGACTGTAATCATTGGCCTTAGCCATCAGTTTTGTTTTATCAGTATCAAGTTCGTTGATTTTAGCCCTCAATTCATTACGCTCACTATTAAGTTTTACAATTTCAGTAGTTATTTGGCGCAAATCAGATTCTTTGGAGTCTTTTTTGCTTGAAATTACCTTCATTTTATTGGCTGCAGATATTGCCTTGTAACGATTTAACTCTCTTTCCAAAATATCATGACGTAGTTTTTGATTTCTTTCTTCTTCAAGTTCATCAATTCTTTTTTTGATTTCACCCATTTTTGCCAGAGCAATCTCTAATCGCCTATCTGCATCATCTAATTGTTTTATAGATTCAGTTTTTTTCTCATCAAAGTAAGATAATCCGATTAAATCTTCAATGGTGCGTCTTTTTTCTTCAGAAGTGAATTCAGAAATCCTAGTAACAGTTCCTTGTTGCACTGCATTTAGTTGACCTAGACCAGCGTTTGCCATGTCAAGAAGATCAAGAATGTGATTTCTTTGGGTCTTCTTTTTATTTAGATAGTATATGTTTTCACCATTTTCATCCATTTCTCTAGTAATTTCAACAATATCAGAATCTAAGGGGATCTTTCTATCAGAATTATCAAAATGTACGCTAGATCTTGCCATTTTTGGACCGCGGTGATTTCCATCAATATCATGAATTAAAGATCGTAGTTTATCAACCCTCATAATTTTGGGTTTATTTTCGCCCATCGCAAAAATTATTGCATCCAAAATGTTACTTTTTCCAGAACCATTTGGACCCGAGATCGAGACAAGACCAGGTTCAAACTGTACAGTAGTGTTCTTAAATCCAAATGATTTGAAACCATAGATCTCAACTTTTTTAACGTGAACCAATAGGAAGTATTTCTCATTACGTAGGATAATCGATAGTTAACAAGTTTAGTTGACATAATTGCATAATTTTTCTTGTTATGTTATCATATTTTTCGTAGCGGTATGTTATTTGAATGAGTTTTTATTAAAAAATTTGATGTTTACACTTACCTATAATTACCAAATAAAAATTACATACTCATGATAAAATTAGGATTAATTCAAACTACATCATGTGATACAAATGAGGAGGGAGTCTTACGAGTTTCAAAGATTCTTAAAAAATTAGGAAGAAATAATGCCGAAATTGTCTGCTTACCAGAACAATGGCTAAAAAATAATGAGATCAGGGATTTTAATTTAGAATTTTCAGAATTTAAAAAAATTGCTAAAGAGTATTCAATGACAATCATTCCAGGAGCATTTTATGAAACAGAAAACAAAAAAACATCAATTATTTCACCAATTATAGGCCCTGAAGGCGAATTTATAGGCAAACAAGAGAAAATCCACCCATTTGGCCATGAAAGAGATAACGTGAAACCTGGAAATGAGGCTAAAATTTTCAACACAGCCTGTAAATTTGGAATCATAGTTTGTTATGACATGGTGTTCCCTAATGTGGCAAATACATTAGCAAAAAAAGGGGCCCAAGTTCTATTTGCACCAAGTAGAATTGTAAAGAAGGGTATAGAGCCATGGCAGATTTATGTTCAAGCTCGAGCACTTGAAAATAGAATACCAATCCTAGCAGCAAATGTGGAAAATATGAGATTTGGAGGAAACAGTATCGTGGTAGATTTAACTGAAAAGAGCAACATAATTACAACAAAAATCACCAGACTTAACGGAGAGCAAGGAGTTACAAGAGAATTTACACTTGAAAAATATGAACAGAGCAGAAGGAACAGATTTTCAGATTCTAATAGATTTCAGTGATTAATTGCCAGTAACAAACTTTTCACATGCAGTTTTTGCAGCAATATCAGATGTTTGCTCAATCGGATGCTTCATTAAATATGCACTGGCAGGTTTAATTGGTCCTCCTAATCCTCTATCAAGAGCAATTTTTGCTAACCTAATTGCATCAATTACAATCCCTGCAGAGTTTGCCTTATCATCAACTTCTAAACGAACCTCCATGTTATATGGAATATTGGCCCATTGACGACCTTCAATTCTCATAAACATGAGTTTAGTATTACCTAAAAATGGTATGAAGTCAGATGGGCCTACATAAATTTGATCATCATCTAGTCTTTCCTTAAGTTGACTTTGAACGCTTTCAGTTTTTGAAATTTTCTTAGACATGAGTCTATCTTGTTCTTTCATGTTAAGAAAATCTGTATTACCGCCAACATTGATTTGGTATGTTTTTTCAATTTTTGTTCCCCTGTCACTACACAATTTAGCTAAAGTCCTATGAACAATGGTTGCACCAACTTGTCCTTTTATATCATCACCAATACATGGAATATTTTTTTCTTCAAATTTTTTTGCCCATTTTTCATCAGATGCAATAAAGGATGGAATACAATTTACAAAAGCAGTATTAGTATCAAGACAAACTTGAGCCCAGAATTCAGTGACTTTGTCAGAACCTACAGGTAAATACGATACAATAATTTCAGCTCCAGTATCCTTGAGTATTTTTTTTACATCTTCAGCTATTTGTTCTGGGTTTTTTGTACTTGTAATAGGTTTAATTCTGTTTTCAACCCATAATCCAACCCCATCCAATATTGGACTTTCATATACTTTTGCAGATGTTTTTGGTAATTCATCTTTAGGAATCCAGTTAACCATGTTGGGAAATTCATAAATTGCTTCATGGAGTAACTTTCCAACTTTATTTTCACCTACATCAAATCCACATACAAAGTCAATATCATGAATTCCATATCCAGCTAATTTATCATGAATAATTCCGGTAACTTCTTGAGAGGGGTTTTTTCTATAATATTCAATTCCTTGAATTAACCCTGAAAAACAATTTCCTATCCCCACCAATGCAACTTTAATTCTATCTGTCAACCAAAAAATGGTATTATTAGGCGGGTTTAAAGTTTTCTTAAACAAATAAAAAAATTGTCACAAGACAAGATATTATACTTGGCATCGAATGAAATTATGATAATGTATAGACATTCAGTTAAAGATGTGAAATTTGATTCAGATATATCATCGGGGAAAAATTTTACGGATTATCTCAATAGGGATGATTTCAATCAGTAAATTCACTAAATGGTTAAAAATTATATCAAAGATAATGGTGGAAAAAACGCTTAAGGTTTTTTTATTTGTAAAAGATATCATGTCAACCGGATTACAAAAATAGTTCATATTTAGATAAAAACTATTATTTGATCAATGTAAAAATATAGTCATTGTTTCCAAGAATTAAAATTAACGAATTAATAAAAATAGATTTAGATGGTGGATATCTGATAGATGGTTTTCCATCTATGGGATTTAGCAGTGCAATAGCAACAGAATCAATGATACAGACATCACAGTTTGAATTAGCAGGTGTGATTGATTCAGAAAGTTTCCCTCCAATCAGTATAGTAAAAAATGGAAAGCCAAATTTTCCGACCAGGATTTTTATAAATAAGAATTTGAAATTAGCTGTGTTTTTATCATATCTTACAATTGATCAATCATTACAAAGAATCACCGCTAAAACAATGCTAAAATGGGCAAAAAAACACAATATTGGGTTAATTGTTAGCAGTGTTGCAGTAAAATCATTAAATGATGAAGAGATGATAGGTATTGGAAGTACCAACACAGCAAGAACAAAAATCAAAGAAGCAGGTTTGAAAGTATTAGAGAATGGTACCATTCCAGGAATTCCTGGAATGTTGCTAAATGAAGGAAGTATTTCAAATCAAGATGTGATTGTAATTATTTTTCACTCTGATGGAACAGGTCCTGATTTTAAATCAAGTGCAGATCTTTGTGTGGCAATGTCCAAATTAATTCCAGGAGCATTATGTGATATTTCATCATTACAAAAAGAGGCAGAAAAAGCCGAGATGTTAATAAAAGAAGCACAGATAGAATCAAAGAATCTCAAAGATACAATGTATCAGTGAAAAAATTCATTATCTTTATTCCATTATTAATTAAACACTAAGGACAAAGAATGGTCGAGATCACTGAATTTGCATTTATGGTGATGGTTATTTCAGCATCAGGAGTTATGATGCCAGGACCACTTTTTGTGGCAAATATTTCATCAGGAATCCAAGGAGGTGTAAAAACAGGAATCAAAATAGCAGTAGGACATGCCATAGTAGAATTACCATTAGTGATTTTACTTGGGATTGGAGTGTTTTCGTTAGAAGCATTTCCAGAATTCAGAATAGCGATATCCATTTTAGGCGCAATTGTACTTTTTATTTTTGGAACACTACAATTAAAAACAATATTTGAAAAAAAGAAAGTTACAAAATCAAAACTAAACAGGGATCCATTAATCATAGGAATTTTGTTAAGTCTGTTTAACCCATTTTTTATAATATGGTGGTTAACAATAGGATTCAAATTAATTTCAGATGCTATGCTAGTTTGGGCATTTACAGGTATACTAATTGTATTTGCATTACACATATGGATGGATTTTGCGTGGTTAGGAGTAGTAGCCTTTCTTGCATCAAAAAGTGTTAAGATTTTATCAAGTAAGAGTTACAAATTCATGATGTCGGGGTTAAGCATCATGTTGATTTATTTTGGAATAATGTTTTTAGTAGACATTTCACTTTAACCACAATCCAAAATTTCAATTTTTGGTTCACATGTTTCGTTAAATGAATTAATTTTTTTAACAAGTAATTCACAAGATTCAGGATTGAGTGATTTTTCATATTTAAAAATATCATTAATTATCAACATGTGTTGAGGAGAACATGAATAACTACTAAAATTAATCAACAACCCAACAATAAAAATTCCAAATGCAATTATAATTAAATTCTTTAAATTAATTTTTTGAAATATCAATTTCCATTGTTGAGACGTTACGTTGTTTTCCATCTTGTGAAGTTAAAGAGTCAGATGAGATTCTCACGTCACTAACAAAATACCCTACTGAGTCCATTCGTTTAACTATCATTTGTGAAACATCAACAGCTTGTGTGATTCTTTTTCCACGGGCTTTGATTGTAACTGTAGGCCTTGTAGAAAGTTGAGTCAGAGTTGCTGAAACATAAGTCATTATGGGTTTAATACCAACAAAAATCACATCACGTTCTTCGTTAGAATGTGGTGAATCAGAAAAATAGTTTTTATCACGAGGTTTTGAAAAGTCATCAACAGTAGTTTTTGATGCAGTAAATTGTGGTTCGGATGTTGGTTCGGATGTTGGTTCGGATTTAAGTCTAGAACCAAACTCAGATAAAATATCTTCTGCATCTTTTGATTTGTTATTGTTGCTCAATTTTAAATTCCTATTATAACGAAATGCTCTTTGGCTTTTATTTAATTTTTCAGGTTTTTCCATTAAGATAGTCGTCAAATATTTTTTCAAGATCATCATTATTACCACATTTTCTAATTTTATCTACTAGAGCTGTCTCTTCTATCTCATAACAGTTCAGAACATCTTGAGAATCTTTGAAAATCAACATTACTTTATTCTTAAAAATACAATGATAAAGTTTTTCTTTTTCCATTTTTTCAGGTTTTATGTTTACACCTTTTTCGTCAGCAGAAACAGGATATTCCATAAAAAAAGTGAATATAGACAGTATTTAGATGAAGTGAGTCAATTATTCAACAGTATTTTTTCTATATTAATTCAAGAATTAATTGTACATTTTGATTTAGTTTTGAGAAGTAATAAATTTTGGAATTAGTCATGGTTTAAATTCAGATATAGTGTATGTGTATAAAAAGTAAATCTAGACTTTAGTTCTAAGAATGTTTTGATTCCATATAATGCAACTACAACGGCATAGGTGTAAAAGATGCCATATAGAGTTTGTAAAAAACAGATTGCAAGATTACGTTAATTACTTGTATTGAAAATTAATCAATTGTATCATTTTTTAAGAAAAGTTAAGATGAAAAGGTTGAAGGAAAAAAATTAAATCTTCGATATCTAACTGATAAAGTAAATGATGAATATCATATATTGGAATTTTTGATTAATCAATAGAGATATAATATTAATTGGATTAGAAAATCAAGGAATTGAGAAAAATCGAAGTTATTTGTTATGAGCAACAAAGTCAAAGCGTAGAGTTTACCTTTAAAAAATATAAAATTCCGTTTCATTCTGAATTAACTTTAGCAGAAGACGAAAAGCTTTTGAGATATACCGGAATATGCCCTGATTCATTATCCAGTGGTTTGGCAAATGAATTAAACAAGATGATAGATACTAGGAGAAAAGAATTGTATGTGACTAGTTTTGCAATAGAAGCAACTCTTTCTGACTACCTTTCAAATTATGTAAAAGAACTCGAAAAAAAGCAAGTCAAGGTAAAAAAGAAAAAATTGATTGAAGAGTATGAGTCAATAATAGAGCCAAGTGTAAGTTTTAACAAGAATCTACTTTTCATGATAGTTATTGCAGCAGGTGTTGCAGCTGCAGGGCTCTTTGCAAACAACGCTTCGCTTGTGATAGGAGCCATGCTTATATCTCCGCTACTTGGTCCAATATCGGCATTTTCATTCAACACAGCAGTTGGAAAGTCCGACAAGATGATCAAGTCATTAATTTCAGGTATGATTTTGTTGGTGGCAGTTATTGGTACAGGTGCACTCCTGACTGCAATCACAATCCAGTTTACGGACTTGCCGATAACAAATGAAATTTTATCTAGAACAGAAATCTCGCCAGTATTTTTAGGAGTGGCAATTGCATTAGGATTTGCAGGAGGTATTGCAATGACTACAAACATTCCAGGAATTCTGGTCGGAGTGGCAATTGCAGCTGCTTTAGTGCCTCCAGCCACAGTTGCAGGGATTGGAATCGCATTGTTAAATTTCGATATGTTTTCAAACGCACTGACACTCACTGGAGCAAACATTATTGGTTTAGTACTGGGAATGATGATAGTTTTTTTCATTGGTGGGGTAACCCCAAGAAAATTTTTCGAAAAAGAAAAAGCCCAACAACATATGATCATCACAATAACAATTTTTATTGGTTTGAGTATTCTTTTAGGATTTTTATTGTTTAAACCATAATTAGATAAATCATAATTTCTCAATATCTAACAGAAATATAGGACATGATGTATTTTCAACTATTTTTCTTGAAACACTGCCTAAAGATAGTAATTTTTTTATTCCTTTTAGTTTTCTTCTCTTTGACATTACTACAAGATCCACTTTTTGATTTGTAATCACTCTTAAGATATTTTCAGCTGCATCACCAATTTTCACAATGACTTCAGATGGGATCCCTTTTTCTTTACATTGTTGGGCATATTTTTCCATCTTTTTCGCCATATCTTCCCTCATTTCCTTATTTGCAGTATCTATACTCTTTAGCAGATTTTTATGTTCAGATGAAGATAGAGTAAATGATGGAGGATATTGTATTTCTTCTACTATATGTAAAATTATAATTTTAGATGAAGTACTAGCTAGATAAATTGCGTGTTCTAATGCTTTATCACCTGCTTCAGTTCCAGCATGAGGTACAAGAATTGTATTATACATAATTTGAAAACATCATATTCGTTATTTAAGATGAGATAAATTCTCAATCAGTATGATCGTAGTCATAATCAAATAGTAGAGATCTTTACTTTGGAGATATGCTATCCTAAAAACTCTATTCTATCTGATTGTAATGCCATGCAAATATCCCATGGAGTAACAACTTGATCATGATAAATTACACATGGATGTAACATAGAATACATGATTTTTGAAAGATCTGCCAAATTCAAGTTTTTGGAAATTTTTTTGCCTTCTTCAAATTTCAATGATTCTTCAATATGCAATTCTAAGAACTTTATATTTCTAAAAAAATTGAATTCTTGGGCAATACTCTGAATGAGTAAGCGATCACTTACAAAATAATTTGTATCTTTTAAAAGTAGTTTACGGGTTTTTTTTTCTAACATCAAACTGATGATATCCATTATGGTGTTATCTTTTTCAAATGTGATTATTTCTTTTTTAGGTAATTCCGATATGGTGAAATCTGTAACACAATTAGCGCCAATTTCAAGTATTTTTCTTGCAGATATTGCAGAATACCCACCTAAAGTATTAGGAATGATTGAAAATGCTCTCCTAGTCTGCTTCCATTTTTCCAAAAGTTCTTTCAAAGTAGTTTTGTCTGAGAGTATAACCAGATCTTCATCTGTAATTTGCTCTACAGTCATATTATCAAAAAAGTCTGATGAAGGGTTTTTGAAAATACTCTCAATTATTTCTTTACCTCCAATTACTCCAATAGGTTTTTCATCTTTTTCTGTAACAACAAGTGAATCTGTGAATGATTCCAAGTAGTGAATTAGCATACTTGTTGCAACCCACACCTTGTTTTCTTTTCGTATACTTACAGCAGGAGTAGAGCTAAAAGATAGTGGAAGTAGATCTTTTAGACTCAAATTAATAATTGACAAAGATTATTCATTATATTCAAAAACATCATATTATAATAACTATTTTTATTACACCATGTCTCAATTAGAATATATTTTAATGATCGGGATTGCTTTAAGCGGAAAAACTACATACATTAAATTAAATTTTAAGCATAAACGCATAGCATTATCTCATTTTAATAATAGAGAAGAAGAGCTTGAGTGCATAGAGAAGTATCTCCAAAAAGGAATCAGCGTGGTAATTGATGACACGAATCTGACTGAAATAATCCGTAAACAACATATTAAACTTGGTAAAAGATACAAATCAAAGATAAGAGGAGTTTTCATGAATACTTCTCAGATAATTCTTGAGAAAAGACAAAAAAGTAGACGTGACCCATTTCCATTATCTGTAATTTACAAACAACTCAAGCAATTAGATACACCGTTAATTAGTAAGGGATTCGATGAATTAATTATAAAAAAGAACTAGGAATATAGATATAGATAATTCTTGTTAATGAAACCATTTAAATTGTAATTATTGATTTATGTATGACATCTTAATCTTTAGTTATTCTATGCTTTTTCTTTGTTCGTTTTTCCAATATTTTTCCAATACTTTCAAGACTTCAGAATATATCTTAAATTGTTCGGTGGTGGTGTTTTCCCAAAATGCTTGCCATTCTTGTATCGGTTTTTTGGCCAATTCAAAGTTAGATTTTCGTATTGCTTGTGACCAATATTCCAAGAATTGGTCCATCTGAATTTCTGTACCTTGTTTTATGGTATTTCTCCATGTCTTTTCAATCATTTTTGAAATCTCAGAATTAGAATCCAATGCTTTTTTCCAGATTAGAGGGTAATTTAATGGGGCATCAATGTAATTTTTATGCCAAAAATCAAAGCTAACTTTTAGGGCATTAAGCAGATCAGCACCTGACTGAGATATTCTATTTTGTGATGAATTTTGGTTTTTTTCCATATCTATCTATTCTATTAGGTTTTTTTCTAATAAAGATTGTATATTGAATTTTCAAAATACGAGATTCTGATATTAGAAACAACATGTAACCTTGGATTAATTCTTTCTAAATTATGTATTATAATTTGTGAGGTCAAAAAAAATGAATGAAACATTGAGGATGAGGATGAAGGAAAGATATTTGACAACCCATACATTTCATTTTATCGCCGAAAATTTAGTCCGTAGAAGTTTCTACAAAGGCACTTATTACGAAAAATTACTCGAAATAAGATTATCATATAAATGTCTAAACATTAATCTTGTAGTGATTTTTGACAACTTTGAGACTAGTTTGTAATGAAGAATTATTAGATCTTAATTATCATCTGTTTATTTTTGATCTTGGTTTATTTTATTGATTTTATTTAGATGAATACGTAATATAGTAATAACCAAAACATCGTAGAACAGTATTGGAAACTAGAGTAGTTTTCCACATAGACTTTGATTACTTTTATGCTCAATGTGAAGAGATTAGATCCCCAGAACTAAAAACCAAACCTGTTTGTGTGTGTGTATTTTCAGATAGAGGTGGAGATAGTGGAGCAATTGCAACAGCAAACTATACTGCAAGAAAATATGGGGTAAAATCAGGAATTCCAATCTCATTTGCAAGAAAAAGGCTAGAAGACAGAAAAGATGCCATATTTTTGCCCGTAGATTTTGACTATTATTCTGAAATATCTGAGAAAGCAATGGAGATAATGAAAAACAACGCAGATATTTTTGAATATGTAGGAAGAGATGAAGCGTATTTGGATGTAACAGAAAGAGTAACAAAAGATTTTGATAAAGCTGGTCATCTTGCTCAACAAATAAAAAATTCAATCAGAGAAAAAGTGAAACTTAGTTGTTCTATAGGAATTTCACCAAACAAACTAGTTTCAAAAATTGCTTCTGATTTTTACAAACCAGACGGTCTTACTATAGTACCTCCAAATAGAATAGAGGCATTTTTAGAACCACAGAAAATTAGAGTCATTCCAGGAATTGGAAAGAAGACAGATGAAAAATTTGCAGCGATGAATTTGGAGACAATCCAAGATTTGAAAAAATTAGACATATTTACTCTGAATAAAGAGTTTGGAAGAAAAAGTGGAATTTTCATCTACAACTCAGTAAGAGGAATAGATAATGAACCAGTTAAAAAAAGAGAAGCAAGCATACAGTATAGTAAAATTACAACATTAAAAAAAGATTCAAAAGATTATCAATTTTTATCAGAAAACATTACAGAATTATGTAAAGAAGTACATGATATATTAATGAAAAACAATCGAATGTTCAAATCAATTGGCATATACTTTGTACAATCAGATTTATCAAATAGATCAAAATCAAAAATGCTGCGAAATCCTACAACAAGCCTAGAAGAATTACAAAAAAATGCGGATCAATTACTAAAGGAAGCAATGGAAAATCAAATAATCACAATCAGAAGACTAGGAGTTAAAGTTTCAGATCTGTCAGAAGTACAAGGTCAAAGAGAGATTACAAGTTATTTCTAAGTTCGATTTTTATCAAGTCGATTAAGACGCCTGGACTCTATAATCATTACAACAAGGATGAATGCAAATAACCAAGGCAAGAACATTATCTCTCCTGCAATTTTATGATATTCTTCCCATGCTACAGGGTCAGTAGTTACCTTTAGCGCATACCAGGATAAGGAAAAAATTCTAATTAAATTTACAGTGATTGTTCCAATAATTCCTAAACCAAAATAAATAATTTTTCTATTTCTAGAGATATTTAGTTTTAACATAAATGCTCCAATCACCAACGAAAAAATAATTATGCTGTGAACTCCAGCTGATGGCCAAAAAACTTGAAGTGCCATAGAGCCATGATCTCCACGTAAAAACATGACATTATCCCTCCCCACTGCAGTTCCTAGATCAAGTACCGTGATTAGCCATACATTGGCTTGAACAAAATATGGGACAATGTATTGTAAAGGACCGAGTGTATCATATGGAAAAAAGGCATCAAGTGAAAGAATAATTCCTGTTCCAATCAAAAATATAGGACCAGCAGGTGCAATTCGAATCCAACGTTTGCCAAAGAAAATACTCAAGGCAACAACTACAAAAATAGCCATCACAATGAAATCCCACATCCATGTCCATGAATAGATTAATTGTACATCAAACAATTTTGCAGATTCAATAATGTAATCTCTAAGACCGATTTCTAATGAAATAAGGTAAACAATAGTAAGAGCAGATAATGGAATTACAGAGAGTAATCGTTTCTTAGAAATAATGATTTTTAGTCCAACAAGCTCTGCAATTATGAAAACTAGAGCAAAGAAATAACCACCACGACCTTCATTCCAACTCCAAGCAACTGAATCAGGAAATGCAATTATTGAGAAAATGATAGGGCTAGAAATAATAAAAATCCCAAAAATAAGATTCCAATTCCGCATTAAATTCATCTCAAAAAAAGGCAAATAAAAGTCTCAACTTTGTGAATTTTAAAAAATAATTCATTAAGAATAATGATTTGACTGTGATGATATCATTTACATAGTTAATTTTATCAAATTCATTCTTTTTTCTAGGGCATTAAATCTGAATTTAATGAACGTTACAGTGCTATTCAGACTACTGTAAGATGTGTTTCAAACTACAAAATTTGCAAAAAGATAACTCAAATACATCATGAGTTAATCTTACATTCAATTTTGAGTGATTTTACAGTAGTAAAATATGTCACAATAAGAACAGCAATAGCAATTAGTCTGATTGGGATCTCATAATTAGTGAGAAACGCAGTGGTTGTTGCGCCAATTGAACCAAATGTAGAGATTACTGCAAATCCAACAGGTCCACAACTACATGCACCTGCAATACTTCCAACCACTGAACCAAGAATGCTACCACTCATTTTTTGTTTTGAACTTTTAAGAATACTGATTCGAAAGATATTCATTGGAATAACCAAAGCAGACAATGCCGAAAGTGTCACAATCAGAAGCAACCCAAGTTCAGTTCCAGGAGGCAAATGACTCACAACATAAGGTTCTAAGAATACATATTCAGACAAAATAAGTAAAACAATTAGCATTGATACAAAAATTGTAAATGAAATAATTAGATACATCAAATTTGAAAACACGAGTTTGATTGTTTGTATCATTTAGATCATAGGATCCAGAATTTGTTTAAATACAGTAAATGGTTGAGCGCCTCTAATTTGTTGTTGTTCATCAGAGCTTACTATAAAGAATCCAGGAGTTCCGTTCACATCATGCTCATGTGCTTGTTGAATATTATACTGAACACGCTTTGAGTATTTTTCAGAGTCAAGACAACTGTCAAACAAATTCATATCAAGCCCCAACGAAAATGCAAATGCTTTGAGTCTTTCAGAATTTGCCCAACCTCCATCAATTTCTGGTTCCTGTGAATTGTAAAGAAGATCATGGTAATCCCAATAAAGTCCTTGATCCTCAGCACAATATGATGCTTGTGCAGCTTTTGGAGAATCATTTCCTAGAAATGCTAAATCTACAAAAACAAGATTTACTTTTCCAGTATCAATATATTCACGGGTTATAGATGGTTTTGTATTATGATACCAATTGTAACATTGATGACATTGATAATCACCGAATTCCACAATAGTAATAGGTGCTGAAGGATTACCCAAAATTGGAGAACCCATAGAAGTAGAAATAGTACCATGAGTTCTAGTTATATCAAGATTAACAGTTTCAGGAGTTGAAGAAGATGCAAGTATTGCAACTGCAACTATTATAATAATCACGCCCAAAATTAAGAATTTTTTATTCACAATTAAAAATACACTAAGTTGGTTAAAAAAACTTATTCCAAATTACGAGAAGACTTTCGTTTGAACAAATCAAGAAATTTTGCAATTGCAGTATCTACAGGACACACGTCATATACAATATTTGAGGAATGGCTAACAAGGTGTTTTTCAAATTTCTCTCTAGATTTAAAAACAAGATCACATTTTTCACAATAAACTTTGGTAACTCCGTCACCACTTTTTTTCATATTAAACTCTTGTAGATGATGCATATAAAGATCCTTACCACCTTACAGTTTAGAATATAAAATAGATTTTAAGATATTCTTTTTCAACAAGAGGAAAAGTTCAAATCAGAATCAGACTGAAAATACTCAAAAGAAATTAAAGATAATGAATTTTCATATGTGTAGTAAGTTCGACTTCATACTGAGTTATAAAACCACAATGAGGGCATGAAAACATTTCAAATTTATTTTGGTCATCACGTTCTATTATTCTTCCAGAGACAGATGTTATCTTTATCATGTTATTACTAGCGATTACTGCAAAATTTCTTCCTTCGCCTATAAAATCCAAAAATTCTTTAATTGCAGAAATGACTAAATTAGTATCAAGAATTTCGTCATCATTTAAAGTTGACAAAGTAAATTGGTTATTTTTTAAAGTTGGTATTGCTGCAACTTGATCCGCAACATAAACTAATAATTCACTTTTAATAGAAATCACATCCTTACAGTCAATTATAAGCATAAAAATTTACATTCAAATCAATATTTTAGTTTAACATTAATTTGAAAATTATTATTATTGATTGATATTGGATGTTTGAGTAGATGAGCGATTCAGAGACGTTTGGAGTGGAAAAAGGTCACGGTAAAGAGGTTGTATCATGGTTAAATGAACAATCAAAATCTCAATCAATGAAACTTGAAGCAAGATTGTATGGATATAGTATTTCTACTAAGAATTTTGGAGATTTTGAAATGTTTTCATGGATGGGAGATGTACATACTGCAAGAAAGATGATAATCAAAGCAAGTAAAAGATTCAAGGTTAAAATCATTGAGGGAGGATATAAACCAAAGGAGAAAGTAATACGGATGAAAAAATTTGATTTTGCCAAAGTCAAAAGAGGTGAAAAAACAATAGGTCAACTAGAATTTATCGCATCACGATTTGGCAATAGTCAATGGGAAATTCAAAATGAAGAAAGGCATTAAAAAAAGTGACAATGGTGAATCACAAGTAATGAAAAAAATTGGAATTATAGGACTAGGAATGCTTGGGAGTGCAGTTGCATCACATTTAGTAGATTCAGGGTTTATTGTAACAGCATATAATAGAACAAATGATAAAACATTGCAATTAAAAGAAAAGGGGGTAAAGATAGTATCATCTCCAAAAGAGGTTGCAAAAAATTCAGAGCTAGTTATAATAATAGTAAGAAATGCAGAAGCTGTCAAAAAAATATCATTTGGAAGTGACGGTATCGTTAAAGGAAATCATGACAAACTAATTGTTGCAGATATGAGTACAATTGATCCATTAGAGTCCAAAAATATTTCAAAAAGGTTTCAAGAATACAACATCAATAAACTGGACATACCAGTTATGGGAGGACCAAATGTTGCGATCAAAGGTCATTTGGTCATGATGATATCAGGAAATAAAAAAAGTTTTGAAAAATGTAAAAAAAGTTTTGAAAAAATTGCAAATAAAATTTTTTTCTTAGGAGAAAACGAAGTAGCACATACAATCAAGTTAGCTATGAATCTACAGATCACAATGCTTGCGCTTGCATTATCTGAAGGAATCATACTGGTTAAAAAAGCAAATGTAGACCCAAAAATATTTCTAGAGATTTTAAACTCTACATATTTCAAAACAGGTATGAGTGAAAATAAAGCGTACAAGATGATAGATGGAAAATATGATGTGACATTTACACTTGCAAATCTTAAAAAAGACATAAGTACAATGACAGATGCGGCCAAATCATTAGATGTTAAATTGCCAATGATCAAAAAAGCAGAGCAGATCTATGAAAATGCAGTAAAAGCAGGATTTGGGGATATGGATTATACAAGTATTATAGAATATATCAAAAAGATCAATAATGTAAAATAAATCAAGATCACGAGTGGAATTCAACAAAAATTCTATAAGTTACTAATTCTATAGTATAGTATGAGATTAAAAGACAAAGTAACCATCGTTACAGGAGCATCCAGTGATATTGGTAAAGGAATTGTAAGGAGGTTTACAGAAGAGGGATCCAAAGTAGTTCTAATTGCAAGGAATTTAGAAGAATTGGAAAAAACAAGAAAAGAGGTTGGAAAAGAAGCACTAACAGCATCAATTTCATGTGACTTGACTGATGAATCTCAAACATTGCAGGCAGTTAATCAGATCATGGACACATATGGAAAAATTGACATTTTAATAAATAATGCAGGGATAATTAATGATCCCATACACTTTCATGAAATGAAAAATTCTGAAATAAAAAAACTCATAGATGTCAATTTGTTAGGAGTGTTTAATATGACAAAAGCAGTTATTCCAAAAATGTCAGATGTTAAAAAGGGTGTCATTGTAAACATAGGATCTATTTCAAGTGAACGTGCAATCCCGAGAGTTCATTTGGCAGTATATTCATCAACGAAAGCAGCAATCGTAATGTTTACAAAATCAATTGCAGTGGAATATGCAAGAAAAAATATTAGATGTAATTGTGTAAATCCAGGAATCATTAATTCTGGAATGATAAAATCGTACCTTGATGATCCTCAAGCTAGAAAAGTTCTTGAAGAAAGATTACCACTTGCAAGAATAGGGGAACCAGCAGATGTAGCAAATGCAGTTCTATATTTAGCATCAGATGAAGCAAATTGGGTTACAGGGACTGTGTTAAATGTAGATGGTGGAAAAACAGCTTCAGAAGGATGATGAGTATTTTTCAAAAACTAAATTTGACAACAAGTGTAATACAAATGTGGGTTCATGAATAATACCTTGTAATAATAGTCCTTCCAAGATCGTATGGTATCTTTAAGGTAATATTTGATATATCACTATCTAAGATAATGCATCCAAATACAAATTCATCAATTATGGAATCGTGATGTATAACACTAGATAAAACAGATATAGTAGAATTTAGTTTGAAACTTTTTACAATTGCAAGCACACATTTACTTTTCTTCTCAAGAGGAAGAGATCTCATCATTATCTTTACCTAAATATGCCTTGTAGCTTAGACTGGTAACTACCATGATAATTCCAGTTATTGCAGACCACAGAGTAAAAGATAGTAATTCAGATTCATCCATATGGAGTTATGGTTTACTTAGCATCTAAAGTTTAGGATTGAAAATCTCAAATAGATGGAATTCAGAGTTTGAAACATCTAAATAGATTTAATGATAAACAGGATTATGCCTGAATTGATATGCCCTGACTGTGGAAAACGTCTATTTCACGAAAATGAGACCACATTAAAGATAGAAGAGACAATCCATTCAAAGTTTTGCAGAAAAAGCGAAGGTAAAACTCATAGCTATATGCACAGAGATCCTTCACATATGGAAACTTTTGATTCTGAAAGAGAAAATGACAGTGAGGGTAATCCAGTATTGAAAAAATAACATTCACCAAACCTCAAAATTATATCCTAGATAATTTTGATTTAGATTAATTGTCAGAAGAATATCATTATGATTTAGTAATTGTCGGGGCAGGGCCAGCAGGATCATCAGCAGCTTTTGCAGCCGCTAAAGATGGAGTAAAAGTTGCCTTACTTGAAAAGGAAGATGCGATTGCAGAAACTGTTAGAACAAGCGGTGTAACTTGGATTCAAAATATCAAAGAATTTGGAATACCAGATGATTGTTATAATCCAATCAAAAATTTTTCATTTTGTTCTCCAAATAATGAAGTAACCATTAGTGATTCAATTCCAAGAGCTGCAGTATTAGATGTAAGAAAAACATACAGATGGTTAGCACATGAAGCAGAGAAATTAGGGGTCGATATTTTTGTCAAGACCAACATTAATGCAGTAATTAAAAATGATAATGGGGATATCCAAGGAGTTAAAGGTTCAAGTCCTAAAGGAAGAACGATTTTTTATTCCAAAGTGGTGATTGATGCTACGGGGTTTACTTCAATAGTGAGTAAGGCAATGGGTTTTGTAACGCAGTGGAAGAGATTTGGTGCTGGAGCAGAATATGAAGTAAAAGCAGAGAATGTAGATCCAAATACATGGTATCTAATGGTGGGAGAACAATATTCACCTGCAGGATATGCATGGATTTTTCCATTAGGAAACAATATTGTAAGAATTGGGGTAGGCGTAGGAAAACCAGAATCAAATGTAGACCCTACTCAAAGACTTAAAGTCTTGATGGATAAAAAAATAGGACCTATAAAAAAATTAGGAAAGATAACTCCGATAGAATTTCATTATGGTCTAATTCCAAATGATGGATTGTCAAGGAAAACAGTTTTTAATAATCTAATTTTAGTTGGGGATTCAGCTGGACAAGCAAATCCACTTGTATTAGAAGGAATTAGATACGCAATAAAATACGGGAGAGTAGCAGGAAAAATATCAGCAAATGCGATAAAATCTGGAAAAACAGATGAAAAAGCACTTTACCCATATGAAGTAATTTGGCGAAAAGAAATTGAGTCAAAAATTAATTCAGCAGGAAAAGTTCAGGATAGATGGATAAAGTTGACAGATAGTGATTGGGATAAAGAATTAAACATAATAAAAGAATTAAAACCAGAAGAATTTATTGATTTCATTAAAGCAGAGTTTGGATTAACAAACATGGTTAAGTTGGCAACGCATCATCCAAAACTTGCAGTTAGACAATTATTCAATCTAGTTAAAGGAAGATAGTTAACAAACATCAATGGGGCAACGATAACATCTAGATATTGTATATGATTCACATAGATACCAGATCCAAATACGTGTTATAACACTTCATTAAACAATCTGGACTAAGAATGTATTTTTTTATCATATTAAGACGTGATCCATCAAATGAAAACTATTGAATTTGGTTTTTGACAGTATGAATAATTAATCTAGTAAGACGTGTAAATTAAGATATATTGTTACGGAGGATAAATACATATGATTTACAAATTATTCTGTTTAGTCTTATGCATTGAGAGTGTTTAGACTTATCAACTAATTTATCACCACAATATAGAGATGATTCATCAGATAATTCATTTCAAAACCAATTATTGAAAGTTAGATACAAGAAACACATGGAAGTTGTTCATCTCAAAGATCATAAAGCCGAAGATTATATTGGAAATAAAAAATATAGTGAATATGGACAAGGTTAGAAAAACTTTTGACAAATGGGCTGAAAATGGAAGGGCTGAATTAATGGAAGTAGAACATAGAGATAGTGTTCTAAAGTTTTTACAAAAAATACCATTTGATAAACCATTTACATTTCTAGATGTCGGATGTGGAAATGGATGGGTGGTAAGAAAAATAGTAAATAAAAAAAATTGTAAAAAAGCTATTGGGATCGATAAAAGTAGAAAAATGATCATTCAGGCTAGGAAAAAAATAGTAAATAAAAAAGAAGAGTTCATCCACACAGATATTGAATCTATGAAATATAAAGGAAAATTTGATTTTATTTTTTCAATGGAATCACTATATTATACAGATTCAATTGACACAGCATTAAAAAAAATATTTAAATTATTAAAACCAGGTGGACAATTTTTTTGTGGGACTGATTTTTACACAGATAACAAGGCAACTGCAAAATGGGCAAAGATGATGAAAATTAAGATGCATTTACATTCAAAAAAAGAGTGGAAATTATTTTTTCAGAATGCAGGATTTAGAGTAAGCACCAAGAACATTAGAGATTTGAAGAATAGAAAAAAATGGAAACGTGAATTTGGGACTTTATTCATAATAGGTACAAAACCGGCAAAGTAATATTCAAATCCGATTAATGAATTGATCAAAGTGTGTGAGCTGGAGCACGAAATGCTGCCACGGCAGAGGAAACTCCTCCCTCCCTACAGGAAATGTGATTTGGAGATAAATAATCAGAGATGATTGGCAACGGAGCAGAAAAGAATCCAATATGGCGCACAATGATGGCAAAACCTGAGATTTCCATAAAAGGAATGAAAAAAGCCGACCCACATGGAGCAAGGCCAAACAGAACTCAAAGTACCTGTACTAAGTTCAGGTAGGCTGCAAAGCGAAATATCGTGAAAACAGAAGGAGGGTTACTCCCAGCACACATAACTTTTTTTAAAAAATCCAGAGTCTAACTCATGGAACGAACTTGTTCTTTACATAAGTCAGCACTACATCTACAAGTTCCGTCACAAAGACAAGACCCATGCATTACACAGTCGCATTCTGAACCTATCTCTGCAGATGCAGCACAACCACATGCAGCTTCATCTTCAGTAGAAGGAGTTGTAGTTTGTGGGGGTGGGCTTTGTTGTGTGGATGTTTCATAGACATTTCGTGTTTGTTGATAATCAGACTCATCCCTTAATTGAGCTTCACCTCTGTTAGTTTGATAACCACCAGCTGATGCACTAGTTTGATATCCTACCAACCTATTAGGATCAATTCCTTGTTGACCTTGTTTCTCATTTTTCAATGATCTGCTACTTACAAAAAAGAATGCAATTCCAGCAACAGCTGCAAGTCCTGCCATTCCATAAACAATCATAACTGGAAAGTCGCCAGTAGATGTTGTAGCATAACCTGCTGGAGGAGTTGGGGTTATACCGGCAATTTCTACACCATCTAAGATATCTAATGCACCAAAACCAATTGCAGCCAAGTTTCCTTGATCTGCAGACTGTACTGTTCTAATAGTATATTTTTCATCAGCATTAATTTCGGCTGTAAAGATTCGTTCAACTTGTCTTCCTTCGCGGATACTGCTTTCACCCATAGTCCAGCTAGATACAACAAAACCAGATATTTCTTCATCTAAACCAAATGTTCCAGCATCCACGTTGATTCCTGTAGGATCAAATAAGAAATGCCAGTTAGTTAAAGGCTGTTGTGCAATAAAATCAGCGTTAATCATATTTTTACTTAAAATTTCTTCGGCATCAGTACCAATTACTGTATTGTATATCAAAGGTTCTTCTACTTTGAGCATGTTAATTGGGTGGTTAATATCTACACCATCAATTTCAATTTGTTGATTTGTAGATAGTCCTCTCCACCCTAAATCAACTAGTGTTCGACTTTGATCTTTGGTGATTACATAATCAACCAGAGTTCCTTTGAGAATTACTTTATAATCAATAGAAGTGTTAATTGTTCTACCTTTAAGATGAATATCATACAAGACATTAAGATCAGAAATTCTTGCTTGACTTCCAGCATCAGCAATATTTTCATTTAATCTTTTCATTAAGTCCCGAACACCAGGATTTGAAAGGTCTGCAGTACCACTAAGAGTCCAGGTTTTTTCATGTAACTCATCATATAATTGACCACCGTTTGGATATTCAATGAAGATTGTCTTTTGATAATTCATTGAAAATGGTGATGTATCACTATTAGGGTTAATTCTAGCATCTAATTGGGCAGCCCACACAGATGTACTTGTACCCACTACTAAAAGAGTTGCAAGTAAAACTGTTACAATTACAGCCTTAGACACAAACAAAATTCTGAAAATTACAGTAATAAACTTATCCTAATTATCTAGATCGGTATTTTTTGAAAAAGTAATATGGAGTATTGTTTAGAATATTTTTGGTTTTAGAGGAAATGATATGATTACAGTCTTAGCAGGAGGAACAGGTTCAGTCAAATTAGTCAGAGGACTAGTAGCCCAAGAATCCAAAATAAACGTAATTAGTAATGTTGGAGACAATTATTGGCTGTATGGACTCTATGTATGTCCAGATATAGACACCATTGTTTACGGGTTAGCAGATTTACTCGATCAGGAACGAGGATGGGGAATGAAAAAAGATACATTCAATTTTTTGCGACAGATGGAAGTTTTTGGAGAAGAGACATGGTTCAGAATTGGAGATAGAGATGCTGCAACTCATCTCATAAGAACTAACATGTTAAAGAATGGTAAGAATCTTAGCGACATAACAAAATGGATATGTGAAAAATTTGCAGTTAGTGCAAACATTATTCCAGTAACAGATAACAGTATTGAAACAAGAATAACTACAGACAAAGGAGAATTACATTTACAAGAATATTGGGTCAAGCATAGAGGGAAAGATCCAGTATTAGGAATTCAATATATCGGCGCAGATAAAGCTCGCCCAAATCCTGAAGCTGTAAATGCAATACATGATGCAGATATGATAATCATAGCTCCAGGAAATCCATTAACATCAATAGGTCCAATGCTTCAGATCAAAGGAATCAGAAAGGAATTATCAAAAATAAAGAAAAAAGTTGTTGCAATAAGTCCGTTAATTGGAGATGACGCAATCAGTGGACCTGCAGCTAAATATATGCAAGCAGCAGGAATAGAATCAAGTGCATATGGTTTGGCAAAGATGTATTCTGATGTTTGTTCAAACATTATTGTTGATGTAAAAGATAGAATGTTAATAAAAAAAATTCAGAGTTTAGATATGAAGGTTTTTGAGACAAAAATTACTATGAAAAATAAACTGGCCGAAGAAGCATTAGCCAATTTCATCTTAAAACAAGTACACGTATAACTTGAAAATAGCCGCAATTATTCCTGTAAAGACATTCTCTAATGCTAAAACACGTTTAGATATACATCCACAAAAAATTGAGGATTTATGTAAAGTTATGTTAGAGGAAATTTTGCATACAATTTCAATATCACCGCAAATTGAAAAAACAATTATGGTGACAAAAGAAGAAAAAGCAATAGAAATTGGAAAAAAATTTAACACGGTAAATATCATTGATGAAAAAGAAAAAAGTGTTAATGAGGCAGTTGCACTTGCAGATAAATACCTTTTAGAAAATGATTTTCATGCCTCAATTGTATTTCCTCAAGACATACCATACATCAAAACTCAAGATATTGATTTTATGTTAAACTACAAATCACCACCAAATTTTGCAATTATTGTTCCTTCAAGAAGATTTGATGGGACAAATGCTCTTGCAAGAATGCCTATAGATTTAATGGAGACACATTATGATGAAGATAGTTATAAAATCCACATGAATAAAGCCAAAGAGCATACACTGAATGTTGCAATGGTTTTTGTAAAAAGAATAATGTGGGATGTAGATAATAATGAAGATTTAGAATTTCTTTTAGAACAAAAAGAAAAACCAGAGATTGCAGAAAAAATTAGAAAAATATTAGATTCAAAATAAAATAGAAGCAAAGAGATTGAATGTTATAGGATCAAGTATTCCATCAGATTTTATATTATCTGTAGCAGTGCTAACCTCCAAATAATACAAATTACAAAATTAAATGAAAAGAACAATAACATTAAGATATTCATCAATACAGATAATCTTCCAAAGAATTACCGACCAAAAAACATCGTATCCAGAAGAAATCCGGTGTTTGTTATATCACGATACTGATGAATTATTGTACTCTACAAATAGATGAATGTTTGATTATTTGTACAGTCAAAACTCGTATAGATTTTAATATGACAAAACGCCTTTGATGAAATAGATATCAATGTCTGAATCAACTGAAAAAAAATTAAATGCAACTGGATTATTTTGTCCTGAACCTGTATTCCGAACAAAGATCGAAATTGAAAGAATGCAAGTTGGAGAGACATTAACCGTGTCTGCAGATGATCCTGCAGCTGAAGATGACATATCCAGATGGGTCACAAGAAATGGTCACGAATTAGTCAACATGTCTAAAGATGGAGATGTTGTTACTTTTCAGATTAAAAAGGTGAAATAACCAAAAATCATGACTGCTGTCAATGATACAGAGGTACTAAATCGGGTTGGCAATACCCCACTTGTTAAATTAAATTCTCTTTCTCATGATAACATAGAATATTTTGCAAAATTGGAAGGTCACAATCCATTTGGTTCTGTAAAAGACAGAGCAGCGTATTGGATGATCAAAGATGGTGAAGAAAAAGGAATTTTAAAAAAAGGAAAAAGCATAATAATTGAACCGACTTCTGGAAATACTGGGATTGCACTAACTGGAATTGCAAAGTTATTAGGTTATAAAGTTGAGATAGTTATTCCAGAAAAAGCTAGTAATGAAACTAAGACCATCATTAGAAATCTGGGTGCTAAAATCTTTGAAACTAGTGATGATCTATGTCCAAAAGTGGGATCTGGGACTGACCAAAGTATTGCACTTGCAACATCCATTGCATCATCTAGACCGGATACGTATTACTCACCAAACCAGTATGCAAATGAGGCAAATTTTATTGGACATTATAAAGGAACAGGCCCTGAAATTTGGAAACAGACGAACGGTAAAGTGACTCATTTCTTTACGGGTGTTGGCACGGGTGGCACAATTACTGGAATTGGAACTTTTCTTAAAGAAAAAAATCCCAATGTTAAGATCATTGGTTGTCAACCACAACAGAATCATTTGATTCAGGGGTGGAGAAATTTTGAAGAATCTGCTAAACCAGATTTATTTCTAAAAAGAGAAAAGATTGTAGATGATTGGGTTTCAGTAGACAACAATGAAGCATTTTCAGTGATAAGAGAAATCTTTGCAAGAGATAAATTGTTAATTAGTCCATCCTCAGCAGCAGTTTATGCGTGTATGAAAAAATATCCCATTGAAGGAAACAGATGTGCGGTAGGGATATTTGCAGATGATGGAAGAAAATTCAAAAGTGTTTACACATCTCAAAACATTATGAGTGAGGAAGAATTTGATAATTCTCTAAAAGATGCCAAGTACATGTCAGAATTAGCTTACTGATTAGAATCCATCATTTTCTTTAAATTTGTCTCATAAAACTCTCTGAACAAAGAATTCATATCCATTTCATGTTTCAAACATTTGTTACTGTGTTCAATAATTTCATTTTTAATTTTTCTACTCCACTGACTTTGTTGTTTATCCTTTGGATCTATGATTGACGGATTTTCCTTAATTTTTTCCATAATTTCTATCAAAACTAATGCTAATTGACGAAATTTACTTGTACGTAATAGAAACATTTGTGATTCTTCTATATTCACTAAATTCATCATTGCATAGACTTGATTGTAATATTCTAATGCTTTTTTATAATATTTTTTAAAATCATCAATTCTTTTTTGCCAGTAATTTTTGGATGTTTTTTCCTCTATTTTGTAACTGAATTGAATTTCACTTAGGTTCATCCCTAATTTTGTAAGTTTTTCATCGAATTCCATTACGGATTTTTTGATATTTTCCGGATCTCGACTCATAACATTTGTTTGATTAATTAGAATAAAGAGTTTAAGTGATGAGTTCCTTCCATGTGTCTTTAGATTTTTTGGAATAGATCATAATACATTCTTCACAAAATGAATCCCATTCACTAATGTCTAACTTTTCAAAAAATTCTAAAGGCCACTTGTACGTTGGCAACATTCTATATTGAAATTGTTGGATTGTGTAGATGTCTTTCTTGTGAAATTTATTCAAGCATCTTTTACATTGAGCAATTTTCATTACTGTTTATCGGTACTTTCTGTTAGATACTTATCTACATCTATTGCCGCCATACAACCAAATCCTGCAGCTGTAATTGCTTGTCTATAAATTCTATCATGTACATCTCCAGCTGCAAAAACTCCTTCTATGTTTGTATATGTCTTATTTTTTAAAACAACATAACCTTCATCGTCTAACTCAATTTGGCTTTTGAATAACTTTGTGTTTGGTTCATGTCCAATTGCAACAAATAAACCTCCAGCATCAAGTGTTTTCTCTTCACCTGTTTTTAGATTTTTTATAATTACTTGTTGCATTTTTTGATCCCCTTTGATATCTGTAACGGCTGAATCCCAATGAAATTTGATTTTATTATTGTTAAATGCTCTTTCTTGCATTACTTTACTTGCGCGTAATTCACCTCTACGATGTATTAGATGAACAATCGTTGCAAATTTTGTTAGGAATGTTGCTTCTTCAATAGCTGAATCACCTCCACCTACAACTACAATTTCTTGATTTCTAAAAAACGGACCATCGCATGTTGCACAATATGAAACACCTTTACCTCCAAACGTCTGTTCACCTTCTAGTCCTAATTTTCTAGGATTTGCACCTGTTGCTATTATCACTGCTCGTGCTTCGTATTCTTCTGATGCTGTTAAAACTTTGAATGGGGCTCGTCTCAAATCAACATTTACTACTTCATCATCAATAATGGTTGTTCCCATTCTTTGAGATTGCTTTCGCATGTCTATCATCAAATCTGGACCCATTATTCCATTTTCAAAACCAGGGTAATTCTCGACCTCCGTTGTATTAACTAACTGGCCTCCTGGAAGTAATCCAGATAAAATTAGTGTATCATAGCCTGCTCTTGAACAGTAAATTCCAGCAGTGTATCCTGAAGGCCCTGCACCAATTATCACTACATCAAATTTTGTTTTACTTTTGTCAGGTGTTTTGGGTTTATCATCGTTTGTTTCTAATACTGTTGCACCAGCATCTGCGGCCATCATGGTGATAGCCCTACTAATTTCAATAATTTAAGTGAATATCTCTTTTGATTACTTGTTTTTCATTCTCAAAAGTATCTGATCACAGATTCTACGCATTTCAGAATCTGATCCTACACTAGATATTTTTACAATATCTGTAGTTGTTACGATTCCAACAATCTGATCGTTTTCTTTGACAGGAAGTTTGTGAATTTGCTTTTCTTTCATTAATTCAGATGCTTCCCAAACTGTTTCTTCAGAATCAATTGTGATTAATGGAGACGACATTACTTCTGAAATTGCGGTGAACAACGGTCTTCCCTCCGCAGCCACTTTAGTAACAAAGTCTCTCTCGGTAATAATTCCAACTGGATTTTTATTGTGTAAGATTATCACACAACCTACTTTTAGATTCTTCATTTTTTCTGCAGCTTCCTGTAATGAAACAGTTCCATCCAGAGTTAACACATTTTTACTCATTATTTGATTTACAAAGGTACTGTTCATGCCATGATACATTTTTTTCAATTATATGATATCAATTCTAAATTATCAAAATTGAAAATCAATCTAGATAATCACAATAGCCTTAAAATCCAAAAGACATTGACATAATTTGTGAGAATTAAGACTAAGAAAATACTTGTTCCACTTGATGGCTCAAAAAACTCACTTCGTGGTTTAGATATGGCCATTCATATTGCAAGGCAATCTCAAGGAACCATAACTGCATTAGCAGTAAAATCAGTACCTGGAATACATGCAATTCATCCTCTTGGGTTTCTTGACTTCAATTCCATGACAGAAGTAAAAAAAATCCTTGAAGATGCAAAAGGTAAGGCAGCACAAAGAGGAATTCAATTAACTGGGAAAGCAATATCAGGAGATCCAGGATACGACATTGCTCGATTTGCAAATAATTCTAAAAATGGTATCGATTTGGTGGTTATTGGTGCACGTGGACTTGGCTCCGCTAAAGAGATCTTCTTAGGAAGTGTTTCTAATTATGTATTACACAAATCCAAAAAGCCTATTTTAATTGTAAAATAGAGACTTTATAACTATTGATCAGTTTATTTTTTGTCTTAATACACTTCTATTCAGCCAATATATTGACAATGTCTGATTTGGTTACAATTCCCACAAGTTTTGATTTATGTACTACCGGAAGTCCGCTAATATCATATTTTATCATAAGTGTTATTGCAAGTTTTACATCTTTGTTCATTTCTATTGAAATTAGATTTGATGACATTATGTCTGTGGCATGAAACGGAAATAGATAACTCATTTGATTTGAATGTATTTCTTTTAAACCTTTTTTGAATTTATATTCTTGTACTTCTTTTGGATCTGCTGATTCTGCAATCCATTGTGGAATTTTTGCAGGAACAAAATCTCTGAAGGTGATTACTCCTATGGGTTTCTGATTTCTTTTTATGATTACTCTTGAAATTCCATATTTTATCAATAAACTTTCAACATGTAATATAGGATCACTTGGTTCTGCAGTAACCACTTCCTTTTTCATTATTTTAGAAATTTTTATTTGTGTTGACTCTTTTATGAGAAATGCTTTTACAAGATCTGTCTCTGTTACAATCCCATCAAATGTTTTATCATTATTCATAATAATTATTAGACTAATTCGATGTTTTTTCATCATTTTTGCACATTCTTGAACTGAATTTTCCTTAGTTAGTGTAAATAATTTTTTTTGAATGAATTCTTTTGCTTTTACCGAGTCAATTGGTTTTGTTCCTAATTCATAAATTTTTTTGGCAATATCTCTCTCAGTTATTACTCCCAATGGGAACTTCTTGTCCAAAATTATTACTCGTTTTGTCTTGTTTTTTAGTAAGATTTCTCTTACTTTCATAAGAGTTATGTTTGAATTTACTGTGATTGGTTTTGATATTAATTTGGATAGTTTTAAATTTTTTACATCCACAGATTTACTTTATCATGTTAATTTCATAAATATGTCTCTGATGATGTCACTGTTGAAAACCATGTTTGATAATTATTGAAAGAATAATTACTTCCAACACAGATGGTTTGAATGTGAATAAATCTCAAAACAATATTCAGAGAAAGGAGTATTGAAAATTATGTTTAAGAATATTCTTGTGCCTTTTGATCTATCTAGTCAATCTACAAGAGCCTTTAAAGTAGCAGTAGATGTTGCAAAAAAATATAATTCTAAAATTGTAATACTGACATGTGTTGAAGGTGATGCGTGGCATCACAAATATTATGACGCAAAAGATGATTCCGAATTAATTAAAAAACAAGAGAAGGTTTCAAAAAAGTATCTCGAAAAACTGGAATTAATTGCAATTAAAAATAAAGTCTCTATTACTTCCAATATTATTGCCTCAAAATCAGTGATTAAAGATATTGTTACATTTGCAAAATCTCGCAAGCATGATCTTGTTGTGATTGGCTCTCATGGGAGAACTGGTTTCGATAAGCTGCTTTTAGGCAGTGTTGCAAATGGTGTATCGCAAAAAATAAGATGTCCTGTACTTATTGTAAAGTAAACCTTTGTGATATAATTGATTTCAATTATAGGTAGCGGTCGAGTCGGAACTTCTATTGCATTTTTATGTATGTCTCATGTTTTAGACAATGTTTTACTAGTTAACCGTAATGAAAACAAAGCAATTGGGGAATCATTAGATATTTCTAATACGATTCCGTTTAATTCCGAGTTCTCCATTCAAGGAACATCAGATTATTCTAAAATCATGGGTTCTAATATTATCATAATCACCGCAAGCACTGGGGCATATCAAAATAATAGATATGAAAATACTATATCTCAGGCAACCACCATTAAAGATATTGCAAAAAAAATAAAACTATACTGTCCAGACGCCATTGTTTTAGTGATTTCAAATCCTCTTGATGTTTTAACATATGTTTTTCAAAAGGAAACTTTGTTTTCCAGATTCAAAGTAATTGGAATTGCTTCCAGTCTGGATTCAAGCAGATTTAGATACTTAATCTCAGAAAAATTTTCCATACCACAATCCTTTATTTCTAACGCGTTGGTTCTTGGCGAGCATGGTGACTCCATGGTTCCCATATTCTCAGGCGTTTCTGTTGATGGTAGTAAGTTGTCTTCTATACTTGACGTTAATGAAAAAATCACCATGACCAACAACATTCGAAACTATTGGAAAAGACTAAGAGCATATAAAAGCCGTTCTCAGTTTGGCATTGCCAAACAAACCTATGACGTAGTAGAAGCTATTCATAACTTAAAAGAAATTACCATACCTGCTTCTATCGTTCTTGAAGGAGAATATGGTGAGAGTGATGTAGCAATGGGAGTGCCTGTTAAAATCAATAAAAACGGTGTTTCTGAAATTCAAACTCTTGATCTTAATGAATCTGAATCAATATTATTAAAAGAATCATCACATATAATCAAAGATCAGTTAAGATCTGTTTTTTCTAATTTTTGAACCCATCTAATATTTGCTGATGTACATCACAAAAAAAATTATTTTCGATTTGAGTGCGAAAAAGATCTTTTTGCCAATGTGCGTTATATAATCTACAATCTGAATTATCACAAAAGGCATTACCTGTTTCATAATACATGATTGCTTGTAAAATATATCCCTCTACAATTTTAAATAATCTTGAATCATGATATTCTAAGAACTCTCCTCGGTATTTTTTCTTTAATTCTTCAATTTTTTCATCAGAGAAATTTGTTAGTAATTCCAAATAGTACTTTTTTGGTTTTGCAGGCGCCTCTATTATTCCAGTAGTAGAAATAATTGCAGGGTTGGATCCTATTAATGCTCGTGCATGATATCTAAAATCGCCATCATCAAATGTACATATGAGCTTATTTGTAAAAATAATATGCAATATGTCAGCATTATTCTCAGTTATTGGAATGAAATCAATAATTTTTTTACAAAATTCAAAGCCATCATATAATATCTTTAGATCATTTTCTGACATGTCCGTGTTATCACTTTCAATTTTTATTTCTTCAATTGTTGGTATATGTTTTTGAAATGGATTTTTTAAATCAAATATTCTGACACTTGCAATATTCTTAGATCGTTTTTTATCATTATGTTTGAAGAAATTATCCCTTATCTCCACTAATACTGGAAATGTATTTGTAATAAATTTCTGTAATTCTTTTATTTGAATTTCAGGAACAGTTGGCTCATCATAAAGAATAATTTTTGAAATTTTCAACAAGAAGGATATTGATTCAATAGCTTATCTTTCTAACTCTTTGATTTTTGCTGCCGTAATCTCAGCTGCTTTTTTTCCAGAATACAACATCGAACCAAATGTAGGTCCCATTCTAGCCAATCCGTGAGTTTCAGTAACTGACATTCCTGCTGCAACTAATCCGGGGTAAACTTCACCTGTTTTATGTACAACATGTTCTTCACCATCATTAACATGCATTGGTTCCATTCCTTTCCATTTTGTCAGGCCTCTATCAACTAGTCTCTTCACAGCCACAGAGTCATGACCTGAAGCATCAATAATCATTTTAGCTTCAAGTGCAACTGGATCAACACAGGTAATATTACGTGGTAGTGCTGAAACGGGCATCCAATTAACAACAATTCCTGTCACTCTACCATTTTTTAATACCAAATCATCAAATTTTGTAAGTTGAAGAAATTTTACACCTGCATCACAAGCTGCTGCAATTAATTTTGATACGGCATGAGGTCCAGGCGTTAAGTATAATCCATCTGCAACTTTTTTGTACGGTATACCTAATTCATCCCAAAATTTTTGCGCAGGTTCTCTTACAGTTACTGGATTCATCATATATCCACCTAACCAATAACCTCCTCCCAGATAGTTATTTTGTTCAATGACAAGAACTTTGAAACCCATATTAGAAAGGTCTCTGCTTGCAGTTAACCCTGCAGGTCCTGCACCAATTATGATGACATCGGAGTCTGCTCTATCAATTAATACCTCATGAAATTCGTTTGCTATTGCACGTGTAATTTCGACTTCACGTACATCTGTAAATATTTTAGATGATTGCTCTGCAATGGTTACTTTTTGCATGGCGTTGTTTCCTTTCGTGAACAATTAATACTTTCCCACAACTTTTTTTAAAAAAAATTAGGTCACACTAATAATTTTGATTACTCATGATGTGTAAGAATAGGAAAATTATGTACTTTGATGAAATTATTTCTCCTAAAATACCCAAATATCAAAAATTTATAACCAAACTAAAAGAAATTTCATTGTATTGACGTCATCTGATCTTAAACAATATACACCAGATTCCACCAAACCCAAAATTAATTGGGCTAGAATTGAGGAAGCTGACAATTTTGCTAAAACTGTAAAACTGTTCCGCCAAGGAAAATATGATGAGGCTAGTTTTAGACGATTTAGACTTCAACATGGAGCATATGGTACCAGAATGACTGGGGATTATGCGATGGTCAGAATAAAACTACCTGCAGGGGAAATTTATCCAAATCAATTTGAAAAAATATCTCAACTCAGCGAACAGTATTCTATAGGCAGTGCACATTTTTCAACTAGAGAAAACATTCAACTTCATTGGGTAATTCTTGAGGATGTTTCAGAAATTTTTAGAGGCCTGTCTGAAGTAGGATTAACATCAAGAGAAGCATGTGGTAACTCTGTTAGAAATGTAATGTGCAGTCCATTATCAGGTGTTTGTACTAACGAAGAATTTGATTCAACTCCGTATGCACTTGCAACTGCAAGGTTCTTTTTAAGAAATCCAATGGCCCAAAACCTTCCACGTAAATTCAAATTTAATTTTACATGTTGTGAAAAACATGGGATGGTGAGAATGGTCGATGTAGGGTTAATTCCACAAATTCGAAATATTGATGGTTCATCCCAACGTGGTTTTAAGATATTTCTTGGGGGTGGACTGGGAAACAAATCTTATGTTGGACATCAATTGGAGGAATTTACTCCTGATGAAGATTTACTTTATACTTCTATTGCTGTAATGAGGATATTTGATAGGTTAGGAGATAGGAAAAATCTTGCAAGAAATAGAATGCGCTATCTGGTAAATGATATGGGATGGGAAAAATTTCAAAACCTTGTTTTCAAAGAACGTGCGGTGGTAAGAGCTACTCAATCCATAATAACTCAACTAGATGTTGACCTCACTCCAGATAAAATCAAACGACCGATTAGAATTTCTGATGAGAGTGGCGCACCCACACCAGACGGATTTGCTAGATGGGTAAAAACAAACACTGTTAAACAATCTCAAACTGATTACTGTTCTGTATTTATCACTCTAGAAGCAGGAGATATCACTGCAAGTCAACTTAATGCATTAGCTGATATTATTCGTGAATTTTCATCTGAGGGAAAGGCGAGATGTGGGTTTGTACAAAATGTTGCATTGCGATATGTTCATGAGGACGACTTACCACGCCTATATTCTAAACTACTTGAAGTTGGGCTAGCAAAATCGGGTGCATTAACCATGACGGCCCCTATTGGATGTTCTGGAACTACTTCATGTAATCTTGCTCTGACAAATTCTCACAGACTAGCAAAAGAAATTCAAAGAAAGTTTCTTGAACTAAAACTTGATGAAGATAACGATCTAAGTGATTCATCCATTAAGATTAGTGGGTGTCCTAATTCTTGCGGGCAACATGGAATTGCAACTATAGGATTCTTTGGCGGAGGGGGTCGTGTTGGGAAAGACATGTATCCAAATTATCAAATGTCTTTAGGCGGACGTTCTGACGGCGATACTATGTTGGGTGTAACATGTATTAGAGTTCCTGCAAAAAGAGTGATACCTGTAATTCTAAAAATTATTGAAACATTCAAACAAAACAAGAAAGATGATGATACTCTAAAATCATGGATTCATAGAATTATAAATGGAAATGAAGATTCGGCTATAAAATCCATTAATGATATTAAAAAAATATTGGAGCCACTGATCATTCCACCTACAAAAGAAAACGATCCGGACTTTTATCTGGACTATGGTAGCGATACAAGTTATCATACAAAAACCGGAAAGGGTGAATGTGCTGCTTGACAGAATCAGGCAAAATCACAACAGATGTTGATTCTTTACGATCAGAAATTAGAGATAAAAGTGTGAGAGTAATTGATGTTAGAAGAGAAGGAGATTACAAACAAAGTCATATCCCTACTTCTGTAAATTTACCTTTAGCAACTCTCTTATCTGATGATAGTCCTGAACAAGTTTTAAAAATTGTAACTTCAATGGGTATTGATGATGAACTCCCAGTAGTTGTCTACGACGATACATTTGGTGCTTTGGCTTCAAGAGTTGCTTGGACATTAGAATACATAGGACATTCTAATGTAACATTGCTTGAAACTACATACAGTCATTGGAAATCCCTGGGATTAGAAACGGATTCTCAAATTCCTGACATTCAAAGTAAAGAGCATTCTATGCATTTACATCCCGAAATATTGGCCACCTCTGATTATTTAGAAAATGCAAAAACAAAAGATAATGTAATTTTAGTAGATAATCGAGAGCGATTGAATTTTCTTGAACAACATATACCAAATGCCATTAACATTCCTTATCGAACTCTGGCAACAAAAGATAAGATTTTGCGTTCCAAAGACGATATGAAAAGATTATTTGATAATCGAGGCATCACTGGGGATTCAGAGATAATCACTTACTGTGGTAGTGTGGGTACATTGTCAGGTTTGGCATACTATGCCTTGAAATCTGTAGGACTACCAAATACAAAATTATACGTTCGTTCTTTTAAGGAATGGAAAAATCTTCAGAAACCCACAGAAAAACAAGAAGATGCAAATTATTGGGATTTATCTGCAGAGTAATTAAGAGGAAATTTCATTCCGGAGTTTTTTCGTAACAGTACCTTCTATATTATCAAACAGAACCAACATCTTGTCTTTATTTTCAATCAAATAGTCTTTGCCCCTATCTTTCAATCGTATTTTCCATAATCTAATCTCTCTATGTTCATCAAAGAAATTTTCAATCATTTGTTCTCCTGATTTTGCAGGATCTATGAACACATCAAAAATCTCGATGGTTTTTTCAATGTCTTCTCCTTCAATAGATTCTTTAACGGCATGTATAGCTTGGCTTAGTTCTTTCAAATTTTTAACAGGTTTTGGTAATGTCTTTTTTGTAATTCCAAACAAACCTTTCTTTTCTTTACCAATTTTTTCTGCAACATTTGGTGCAAGATCATAAATTGGAATTTTACTTAGACCATCACGTTTTTCATTTTGAACAATTAATCCTTTTTCTAATAATTTCTTTAAAGCGTTATCTGCATCAGCTTTGTCTAAAAATGTTGTCCAAACAATTGCACCTAATGTATGATATCCTTGTCTAATAGATTCTAAAACAACAACTTCTTGAATTCTTTTGAAACCTTCTTCAATTTTCACATTCATGAAATCCTTATCTCTAATTGATTTTCTTGCATTTTTAACATCAATCTCAATTGAGCGTTTTAATGACTCTAATGATTCTGGTACTTGATTTAACAAAGATAAGAAACATGCTTGATTATACCATGCCATCCCATATGTTGGATCTGATTCTATTGCCTTCTGAACTGCATCTAATGCTTTAGAATAATTTTTCTGTTCATAATGGACTAATCCTTTTAGATTCCATGCTTCGGGATTTGTTACATCTATGTCTAAAATTCTGTCGTATATTTTCAATGCCTCACTATGATCATCAATGTGGAATCGGGCATACCCCAATTTCATCAGAGTTTCTATGTTATTAGGATCAATTCTTAATGCCTGTTCAAAAACTTCTATGGCTTCTTCAAGTTTTTCATCTGCCATTAAATTGATTCCACGTTTGAATAATTTTTTACGATTGTAATCTGAATCAACAATACTTGTCTCTTCTTTAGCGATCTTCTCTGGTTTCTCTGCTACTTTCTCTGATTTTTTTCTAAATAATTTTTTCACTAGGACAAAATGTGTTTTTATCTAGATAAATACTATCTTAATTGAGCCTAATGGCACATATCTGAAACTTGGGATGAGTTTAAGCGATCTAAATACAAAAATACTTGAAATATACACAATCGTTTGTGTCATCTCAGCCACGAATAGAAATTCAAGGACAGGCACCTTTCAAGCAATCAGGTGTCTACGAAGTCCAAATTGCAATTACTGAAAGTAAGCCTTCAGATGAGGTAATCCGAACAAAGCAATTCTCGTCTTTATGGAAAGGTAATTTTCATCTTCGGGTCAAAGAAGGGATGTTTTCTGAAACCCTTGGATCTCCATCTAATCCACTTCCTTCAGCAATTGCAAGTCTGGATAAAATTTGGATTATAGTCAATGATCAATTCTCTTCATTACATTCTGTATTTGTTGTCCCTTTAGCAAGATCATCGCCATCTCAAACAGAAACTAAATCTATCGAGGATCAACCAGTCAAGCGTTCTACGAAAACAAGTACTGAGTCTTCTCATTCCTATGGAAGTAGAGGTCCTGAAGGTCAACCTGGTCCACCAGGAGATAAAGGTCCGACTGGAGTTATTGGTCCACCAGGAGATAAAGGTCCGCAGGGTCCAATTGGTCCACCAGGAGATAAAGGTCCGCAGGGTCCAATTGGTCCACCAGGTCCAATTGGAGATAAAGGAGTTACAGGAGATAAAGGAGTTACAGGAGATAAAGGAGTTACAGGAGATAAAGGAGTTACAGGAGATAAAGGAGTTACAGGAGATAAAGGAGATAAAGGAGATAAAGGAGTTACAGGTCCAATTGGAGAGAAAGGCGATAAAGGTCCAACAGGACAAATAGGCGATAAAGGTCCAACAGGATTGAAAGGTCCAATTGGAGAGAAAGGCGATAAAGGTCCAACAGGATTATCGGGTGACAAAGGTCCAACAGGATTAAGAGGGTCTCCAGGAGAAAAAGGGGATAAAGGTCCGCAGGGAGTTATTGGTGATAAAGGTCCAACAGGATTAACAGGTCCAACAGGTGATAAAGGTTCAACAGGATTATCTGGTGTTCAAGGAGAAAAAGGGACTCAAGGTCCATCAGGTCCAATTGGGGATAAAGGCGAAAAAGGTCCAATTGGAGAGAAAGGTCTGCAGGGTCCAACAGGATTATCTGGAGATAAAGGATTAACAGGTTCCACAGGTCCAATTGGGGATAAAGGCGATAAAGGTCCGCAGGGTCCAATTGGAGAGAAAGGTCCAACAGGACAAACAGGACCTTCGGGAGAGAAAGGTCTGCAGGGTCCGCAGGGTTCTGCAGGAGCTAAAGGGTTAACAGGAGTACCAGGACCACAAGGCGAAAAAGGCGATAAAGGTCAGCAGGGTCCAATTGGAGAGAAAGGCGTTAAAGGTGCTGAAGGACCAATCGGAGAGAAAGGTTCGCAGGGAGCACAAGGTCCGCAGGGTCCTGCAGGAGCTAAAGGGTTAACAGGAGTACCAGGACCACAAGGCGAAAAAGGCGATAAAGGTCCGCAGGGTCCAATTGGAGAGAAAGGTCCAACAGGACAAACAGGACCTTCGGGAGAGAAAGGTCCGCAGGGTCCGCAGGGTCCGCAGGGAGAACGTGGTCCAACAGGACCTTCGGGAGAGAAAGGTCCGCAGGGTCCGCAGGGGATTCAAGGTCCGCAGGGAGAACGTGGTCCAACAGGTTCTATTGGGCCTAGCGGTGATCAAGGCCCAGTAGGAGGACAAGGTCCAGTAGGTCCGCCAGGTCCAAGAGGTCCGCCAGGTCCGCCAGGAGAAAAAGGTCCATCAGGTGGAATGTCTCCCGAACAAAAAGCACTTTTCAAAGATTTGTTAGAAATTCTAACAAATAAAAATATGATTTCAACGGAAGAACAAATTAAATTGATGAGTTATCTTTATTGATTTTTTCAAACAGTTTTTTTAAATTTTTTACTTGTAATGCATTATTTAGTCCCAAAAGTGAATAATTATCTTTATTTTAAAATTTTGATTTGGGTTAATATTTTTATTTTTAAAATATTCTAAAAATATTGATTTCTAAATTTAATATATTTTTTAATATATGGACTCAAAATTCCAAACAACAGTTATGATTTGAAATATCTTTAGTTGACACTAACAAAGATTTAGAAAAAGGAAAACAATTCGTCATCGATTGGACGATTGTTAATTTACTAACGATATTATCATCGTCTTTTTGCTGCTTTTCTCTTTGGAGCTGCTTTGCGTGTTGCTGCTTTTCTCTTTGGAGCTGCTTTGCGTGTTGCTGCTTTTCTCTTTGGAGCTGCTTTGCGTGTTGCTGCTTTTCTCTTTGGAGCTGCTTTGCGTGTTGCTGTTTTTCTTGCAGTAGATTTAGATGTTGATCTACGTTTAGTTGCAGCTTTTCTCTTTATAGCCATACAGAATCGGTATTTTCATTGTTTTTCAGTGGTTAAACTAAAAAAATTTACACAAATTGATTACAAATTATGAAGTAATAATTTCTTCAATTTTTTTTATGATCGTTAAAATTTCAAAATTTATTTTCAAATATACTATCTTTATCATGTAATGAGAACGATTTGAATATACATTTTAGAATTATTTTATAGTTTGTACTCATATTTAGATCTGATTAGAACAAATATTAGATCTTTTTTATTTTTATGAGGTATTAATTATCCAACTTAAATTTTTGATCTATTTCCTAATTTTTAATTAAATTATACTCCTCTTCTTTTGATAATTGTTAATACATCTTCATCTAGTAAAATGTGATTTAGACTTACTCTTTGTCCTCCAAATTTTACACTTTTACCCCAGACTAAACCATATCTAAATTCTTTTTTCAATCTTCTATGAAGTTTATTACAAATATCTTCAACCGTATCTCCTTCTCTTGCAATCAATGGCTCTTTGAAATCTGTTTCTTCTCCTTTAGGCCTCATGTAAATCCTGATAAATTTCAATTTTTCATATATTTTCTCTTTGAGTAAATCGATGTTTGTATTTGAATTTGCAGATACTTCGATTACATCTGATTTTATTTTTGTTTTCAAATCTTTTAGAAATTCTTGATCCACTAAATCAATTTTATTTAAAACTGTCAGTGCTTTTGAATAGCTTACATTTCCAGCAATATGATCTGCCAGTTGTTCTGATGTAAGATCTTCTCTTACTACTACACGCGCACTAACTAATCCATAAAGATGTAAGATGTCTTTAAGGTGCTTCTCAGTAATTTTTGTCAGTTTAACTTGTTGGGCAATTGCAATTCCACCCATAGATGCTTTTTCTATTGTGATGTTCGGAGGTAGTTGATTAAGCCTAATTCCAATATTTCCCAATTCATTTACCAAGACATCTTCATGAAAAGGTTGGAATACATCTAGTATGAGCAATACAAGATCAGCACTTCTTGCAACAGACAAAATTCTTTTTCCTAATCCCTTGCCTGTAGATGCACCTTTGATAATTCCAGGAAGATCTAAAACTTGAATTCTTGCACCTCTATACTCCATCATCCCTGGCACAACTGTAAGAGTGGTAAATTGGAAAGCCCCAACTGTAGAATTTGCACTTGTCATTTTATTTAACAGCGTAGATTTTCCAACACTAGGTAATCCAATAAACACAACTGTTGCATCGCCACTTCTTCTTACATCAAATCCATCTTGCTTAATCCCAGATTTCTTAGCTACATCAGCTTCTTGTTCTCTTTTAAGTTTAGCAATTTTTGCCTTTAACAGACCTATGTGATGCTCAGTGGCTTTATTGATCTGAGTTCTTGCCATTTCATCTTGAATGGCCTTTATCTTTTCAGGAATTCCCAATATTATTCACCAACCATAACATTCTTTTCAAATAAAACCGTATTACTTTTTTTATTTTCTTGATTCTATTAATGAGGATCATCTGAAAGTTATTTGATTGAATTAAAAATTCTGAAAATTGAACTTCTCTCATTCTTTCAAAATCCCAACAGAAAATTCTGAATTGTCTAGATTCATCTGTAAATAATACTTTTCTAGAAATTTCTTTTATACGTCCCTTTCTTACCATATTTTCAACAGTATTTCCCCACTATTGTACCTCATGTTTTGATCTTTGGTGTCTCATGAACATATCATCTTATCATTTTTTAACAGTTAATGAGCGTGAGATTATGTGAAAAAATTATTGTTATTTATTTTTATAGGATTTTTCATTATATTGTATTTTATTTTGGCTCTTTTTGTTTTACCTGAACAATTTCTTTCGACTGAACAACTAATACCACAACCATACTTGGAAGTAGATTTAAGCGAGCATGATATCTCTTTTGGGGATTCATTTAGACTAAATGTTATTTCAGAGAACAAAGGAGATTATGGTGATATTCATATTGTTTCTGTAGCATTTCCAGATCTAATTGAAATGGATGTAGTTGAAATTGCAACTTATGATTTTACACAGTCCTCTAAATACATCTCAATAGGAGATAAAATAAGTGCCAAATACAGTGGTGGGGTGGAATCAACTTTTTCTAAATACCCATCTATTGAGGCTATGACTAGGCCTACATATCCTGGAATAAAAAATCATTTGGGACTGATTATTACCCCTGAAAAATTAGGTATTTTTACAATGTATATCAAATCAATAGATATTCCACATACAAGTAATCTTTCACACTATCCTGATTCTGGATTTTTAGATCATCAAGATGAATATGTTTTAGTTTATTCAGTAAACGTAAACCCATAATATCCTATAAATGCTGATTATATTCATGTCTACGAAATCAAAAAATAAATTAAGTTTTCTTCAAATTTATTCTGAGCATATTTTTATTCTCGGAAGTGTTTTTACAAGTCTTGGAATCTTATTGGTAACTATTGGTGGAAGTTGGGATATAACAAATCATTTACTAAACAAGCCTGAATCATTTTTCTCCCCACCACATGCCCTGATGTATTCTGGAGTTTTAATATCTCTAATTGGCGTTGTATTATCGTTTACAGGATGGAAAAATTTAGATCGTTTTAAGGAATTGTATAAATTTCCTTTAAAGATCAAGTTGATTGGAATAGCATTACTTACAGGAGCAGGGCCTTTTGATTTTGCGTGGCATTCTAATTTTGGTCTTGATGGATTACTAAGTCCACCTCATTTTACGTTGATCACTGGGATGTTTTTATGCAGTGTCGGCCCCATGATTGGGATTTCAAGATATTTGAAAAATAGCAATACTAATTCAATTTTGAAGTATTTAGTAATTTTAGTAGTCATTCCTGTTTGGTTATCGGGTTCTGGTATCCTCTCTTCATTGTCTTTACCATTTTCTAGTACAGATTTTTTTGAATTTAATCCAGATCCAATACTTGCATTTTTTGTTGCTTCCTTGGGCTATCCTTTTTTAATATCTATTTCGATGTTTTTCGTTTTCAGATTATCTGATTTTAAATTTGGAACTATGAGTATTCTTGGAAGCCTATTTTTGCTAGTATATAGTTCGACTGCAATCATGCCCAATTTTGCACTTTTTGATTCGATCCAGTTCTATTCATTGAATCTAATTCCTTTTGTAATATCAGATATAATTTTGAGATTCAATAAATCTAAAATCTCTTGTATTTTTGTAGGAGGATTACTTGGATCTATATTTTACATGGTTTACTATCCTTATGTGATGTATACTTTCAATGAAGTTTTACTTGGAAAGCTTGTTTCTCCAAGTTTAATTTATTTTGTCTATTTTGAATTAATTGGTAAAGTATTTTCACTCACAGTGATTCCAGCTATATTGATGGGTATTTTTGCAGCTTTATTGTCTGAAAAAATTTCAAAAAAGATTCAAATACACAAAGCCTAAACATTGGTTTTCTTTACGTAGCAAATATTATCCAGTTTAAAAAATGATTCTTGTGAAAAAGAGAACATTTGCAGTAGATATTGACGGCACAATAACTGAAAATGGTGGTGGACGTATTCATCTTGGTGCACTTGAAGCACTTAGACATTTAACTAACATGGGCCATAATGTAATTTTTGTAACAGGTAGATCATCAGTTGAAGGGTTTTTGCTTTCGGTATTTGGCGGAACTACAAAAATTGCAGTTGGTGAGAACGGCGGATGCATCACTCTAAATTCTGATGAACATATGATGTTAGGAAACATAGATGAATGCAAAAATGCATTAAAAGTAATTCAAAACAATATTGAAAATGTGAAAGAAAAACCAGTTTTTCCCAGGATGACTGAGGTAGTGTTACAGAGAACATTTGATCTTGATCTTGCAAGAAGTGTTTTAGCTGAAAACAATATCGAAGTAGAATTATCTGATAGTCAATATGCATATCACATTAATTCTCATGGCATTGACAAAGGCTATGGGTTTTCAAAGATTATGAAGAAATTGGGAATTTTACGTGATGATGTTATTGCCATAGGTGACAGTGCAACTGATGTTCCACTGTTTAAAGTGGCAAATACAAGTATTGCGTTAGGAAATGCCTCAGAGCAGGTAAAATCACAAGCCACGACAACAGTTTCTGCTCATTCAGGGGATGGTCTTCTTGAAGCATTAGATAGATTAGCGTCAAGAAATTGGGAATTAACATAATGATATCTATTAGATGGTTTTGGCAGCAAAAAAGATTCACATTAATATTTTAAGTAATTTGAATATCGTAAAAGGATGCTATAACTAACTGAGTTCAAGTATAGGTTGCTTGGGAGTTTTTTTTTGGCTAACCAAAATAAAATCATGTTAACTTTGACCAAAATTAGAATATCCATAGGGTTATTTTTGTAAAATCTTGATCAGTTCTACAACATCATAAATTTCTACTATCATGATGTATTGTTCTATTCTTTTTTCCCGGTCGCGAATGTTATAATTAGATCTCAGCAAATAGGGTAAAATCTTTTAACATATACCTTGTATTTCTATTCATGACAAAATCAATACCTGACGGATTCCACACTGTGACTCCATCAATTGTTCTGAGTAATTCCAAAGAAGCAATAGAGTTTTACAAAAAAGCATTTAATGCAAGAGAGATCTATCAAATGCCTACTCCAGATGGCAAGACAATGCATGCCATGATTCAGATTGGAGATTCCTTTGTTATGATGAGTGATGAATTCCCACAAATGGGTTGTAGTTCTCCAACTACAGTAGGAGGTACTTCGACCACAATTCACCTGTATGTAGAGGATTCAGATAAGGTCTATAATCAAGCAGTTAAAGCAGGTGCCAAACCAGTAATGCCATTAATGGATGCATTCTGGGGAGATAGATGTGGAAGTGTGATTGATCCATTTGGACATTCATGGATGGTGTCTACACATAAAAAAGACATGTCACCTGAAGAGATGCAAAAAGCCGCCAAAGAATACATGTCAAAACAACATAGCCAATAAGGGATATTTTTCTTTATTTTTGATTGCTCTGTCCAGCTGTTCCTCAAGATCATTTATTATTTTCAGATTGTATTGGAGAGAAAATTATTGTGAGTGTCTACATGCTGAAGGGAAGATCAAATGCAGATGTTTTCTTTAAATTTTTTGCAACTGTTAGGCATTTTGGCTCAACCACATGAAATAACATATGCCAAAACCACATTTTATGGCAAGTTTTGAACTTGTTTATGTTAAAAATGCTATGTTTTTTTGAGGATTTCTTCAAAAATATTTATTGAACTATTTGCAATTGCATCACAGTTCTCATTTGGGTTTACAGAGATTAAAACAACATAACCAAAAATTGGAATACTTATCATGTCGATGTTTGTTCTATGGCTTATATTGTACATTAAGATCCCTACGACATAGGTAGATGATAAAGTAAAACACAATCAGAAAAAAATATTGCAAATAAAACTAGAACTGATTTGTTCAGTCTTGATTTTACCCTTCCATCATATGACAAGTTATTGTTATATTATCATGATAGACACGGGTAGCAACATAATGTAACACAAAGTAACTTAGATCATTCATAATGTAACACAAAGTAACTTAGATCATTCAAAATGTTTTTAGCCATAATCATAGAATTCAAACCATGGACGAAGAGCCAAAAGATGTAATTGTTTTAGGAACGATCAAGTCAGGAGTGAAATCATTTAACAAAATTTGCCAGGTTGCAAAAATTAAACCATCTGAACTGAATTCCATTCTTGAAAAATTAGAGTCTCGCGGCCTAATAGATGTAAAAGAGAAGAAGGGGTTATTTGGGAAGAAAGTGGAGATCATTACAACTGAGAAAGGAGTAAAAGAATTAGAGTATAGAATACATGAATTGGAGGGAAAGTGGAATCAAATGGCACAATTATACAAGTCAGGAGACAAACAAAAACTCCAGAAATACATGGATGAAAACAAGATTTCCTTCAAGGAGATGATGTTTTTTGGGATTTTAGACATGGTGATGTTTTCAATGATGTTTAGCATGCTAGGAATGACCATGGTCAGCTTTATCCCGCCTCAGGACATTCCTCAAGATGCAAGTGGAGAAGGAGATATTGGTGATGACGGTGGTGGATTTGATTTTGATATTGGATTTTAGGTATTTTATGAATTTAAAAATCATGCAAAGGATATAAATTCCAAAAAACGAAGTTAATTACATTGAAAAAAATACTTGTACCGTTTGATGGTTCTATGTACTCTGAAAAAGCATTTGAAAAAGCATTAGAAATTGCAGAAAAGTTTGAATCAGAAATAATAGGCATGACCGTAATACAATCAAAAATATCTGACTCTGCTGGGATGTCTATGACACGTATGCAGGAAATTCAAGACGAGGAGGAAGCTATTGCTGCTGCAAAGCTTAAAAAACTTGAGGACAAGGCAAGGAGCAAAAACATACCATTCTCAATAAAAATAATTCACAATCCTTCATCTTCAGAAGCAATAGTATCTTATGCAAATAGCCATGATATTGATTTGGTCGTGATGGGATCTCACGGCAGAACAGGTTTTAGAAAGATTGTGCTTGGAAGTGTTGCAAATGGTGTTGTAGGACATGCAAAATGTTCTGTTTTAATTACAAAGGGAGAAAAATGACATTAGGTAATTATTCAAATTATAAATAAACAATCATTATGATCAAGCTTTCTCTCAGTAATTTCTTGATAGTCTCTACAAAATCTACGAATAGATAAGCTCTCATTAACGTTTAACTATCAAAATATGCTATTGTCCTGATTCAGACTTCAAATTCATGAAATATTTAATAGTATTTAGCATATCCAACCAACAACCAATTAAAATCATTATACTAAGATAAATTAGCATCCAGACTTTCAGATATACAATATGACGTTCAAGGCCATCATAGATGAGATTGAGAACAATCTCAACAAGATACTTTCGGAACTTTCTATATCAGGTGTAAAGTATTCGGTTGGACCTGCAAATCCAGGGTTTGGGGATGCTAGTTCAAACATTTCTTTCTTGCTTGCAAAACAGCTCAGAAAAAAGCCTAAAGATATTGCCATAATGTTGTCTGAAAGATATTTGGGTTGTACCAGTACACTTGTTTTAAAACCTGAAGCACATACTTCAGGATATCTGAATTTCATTGCCAATTGGGAAAAACTAAGTCAATTGATATTATCTGAATCACGCCTTGAAACTTTTGGAGATGCTGATATTGGAAATGACTCTTCAATAGTTGTAGAACATACAAGTGTAAACCCCAACAAGGCTCTGCACATAGGACACATAAGAAACATAATCATCGGAGATACAGTCTCAAGAATCCTCAAAAAAGCAAAGTACAAAGTTAATGTCCTAAACTATATTGATGATTCTGGTCTTCAAGTAGCTGACATTATAGTAGGATTCAAACATTTTGGATTTAATCTAGAGCCCCCCCATGGGAAAAAGTTTGATCATTACTGTGGAGATAATGTCTATGTAAAAACCACTGAAAAATATGAATCAGATCCCAGTCTTGAGGAGATTCGTAAAAATATCCTCAAAGAACTAGAAGAAGGAAATTCTGAAATTGCAAAATTTGCAGATAAAATCACCAAGAGAGTTTTATCAGACCAATTAGAAACTTGCTGGAATTTGGGTGTATTTTATGATTGTCTAAATTTTGAATCTCAAATAATTCGCTCAGGATTATGGGATAAAATATTTCAAAAACTAAAAGAGATGAATCTTATAGAGTTTGAAAATGATGGTAAAAATTCTGGCTGCTGGGTTATTCGTGGAGAAGGTAAGGAAGAAGACAAAGTAATTGTTAGAAGCAATGGCACTGCCACATACATCGCCAAAGACATACCATATGCTGCATGGAAGCTAGGATTGATTGAAGATCCTTTCAATTATGAAAAATATGATAAGGAACAGCCTAATTTGCAAACATTATGGCAGACCACACTTAATCGAGACAAGCCCAACAGTCAAAACTTTACTGGAAAAAAAGTTGTCACTGTAATTGATTCTCGTCAGGCTAGACTGCAAAAAATTATCACTGCCTTGATGGCCAAATTCAAATCAATTCCAGACGCATATGTCCATCTAGGTTATGAATCTGTAACACTTAGCACTGATACTGCGAAAACACTCGGATTTGACACTGATGGAAAACAAGCGCAGATGTCTGGGCGAAAAGGTGTGTATGTTAATGCAGATTCAGTATATGAATGGCTAAAAGAAAAAACAAGACATGAGACCCAAAAAAGACATCCTGAAATGGATTCTTTTGAAATAGAGAAAATTGCACATCATGTTTCGGTGGGAACCTTGAGATACGAGATGATAAAACAAGACCTGGATAAAATAATCACATTTGATTTGACAAAGTCTTTAAGTTTGGAAGGAGACACTGCTCCCTATATTCAGTATACTCATGCAAGGGCATCCAGAATAGTAGAGAAATCAAACAGAATACCATCAATTGACGTTGATTATTCATTGTTCAAGGAAGAATCTGAGATAGGGTTGATTAAAAATATAGGTCTTTTTAATATACAAGTTCGAGATGCTGCAAATAATTTGTCACCAAAGGTCATTGCAAGATATTGTCATGATTTGGCAGTCTCATTTAACTCGTTTTATGAACATGTTAAGGTTTTAGATATTGGTAATGAATCACTTGAAAATTGTAGATTATGTTTGGTGTATTCCTTTAAGATTACTTTAGAAAAAGCACTTGATCTTCTTGGAATAACTGCTCCTGATACAATGTAACACTAGAAACAATGTTGCTATACTCTACTTAGAATACAGACCAACATGGTTATCAAAGATGAATCTGGTTAATACAGAATTTAATATAAACAAAACTAAGATAAAACAAAATCCCAATTAAAAGATAGATGTGATTGAATATAGATCAACTCCATTTTTAATTTGTGCTTTGCTTTTTAAAAAAAACTACAAATTATGGTTGAACCATATTAACTATGTTATTTATTAGGTCATATTTTTCATTAAGTTCAATTGAAGAAACATAAAATATGACAGATACGATATACACAACCTAAGTATTACATTCTGCTACTACCATACTTCACCGCATTGAGATTATTTCATACATCATATTCTATAACTGCCAGCACTACTACAGTTTCAGTAATATGGATTAGAATAGTATTCCAAGGTATAACTCTGAAGGAAATAACAACATCCACGTCTGATATCAATGAGATCACAATTACATGTTGAGACAATCTTTTTTCTATTTGTTTTGGTGACATTTATCTCCCGTAGTTACGTGAATGCCAAATAAAATGAAATGAGGTAAATCATAAAATGAACACATTCATCAAACTTGAAAATTGCATACACTCATTAAATATAGAATTTTTATAAATCAATTTTGAGTTTTTAATCATTACAGAATTTGTTCTGTATAGAATCTAATTGAATTTAGATTTACAACGAGTACAATAACCAAACAGTTCAAAACGACTCTTTACAATAAGATATTTTGATTTTTTTGTAGCTCTATTTTGGATCTCTTTTAGTGAATCCTCATCAACATCATCTATTTTACCACAATTCATACAAACTAGATTGAGATGCTCATCTGTATGTACATCAAATCTTGTTTCCCCTTTTACTTCAATCTCACTTACTAATTTTTTCTCTTTTAGAAGATCAAGTGTCTTGTAAACTGTAGAGAGACTTATCATGGGATATTTTTTTTGAATGGTCTTGTGAATGTGCTCTGCGCTGGGATGATCCTCGGTTTTTAAAAGATAATCTACTATTGCTATTCTTTGTGGTGTAATTCGGAATCCTTCTTTACGTAGCAATATAACTAGATCTTCTAATTGCTGCATGCTTATTCTATTCTTATTTATTATTTATAGTTACTAGTTATTAATAATAATTAGTGATAAGTAAAAACACTTAATTAGGAATAATTCCTAATAAGAATATGCAAATACAATGCATTCAACAAAATCAATTAAAATTTGATAAAAAAACGGTTAACCCTGCAAGTAAAATTTATGTCAGCTGCGGTAACATATCGGTTCACATTCAAAACTACTATGTATTTTGTAAGTATCGCAGATCATTTTTTGATGTGGGGGTGGAATTTCATGAGTGAGCATTCTTGTAGAAGTGTTTGTGGATATTATGATGCAAATGCAAAATTTAGAAACTCAGGAAATAATACATTTAGAAAATATTGCATTATATGTGATCTAGAATTAATTTCTAGATATTCAATGTGTCCTTGCTGTCACAAATCTTTTGAGGGTGATAAATGATGGGGTTTTCGTGTAAAGGTGTATGTGATGGATTTAAAGGAGATAAAATCCCAAATAATAAAACCTGAACTGATGCTCCTGTTGCATACCAAAATGGATCACTGATCCCATATTGATAAGCAACAGTAGATAACTGAAGCAATGTAGCGGCCATGTCCATGCTGGAACAATGGCTGCAGCAGTAAGACCGGTTTTGATGGTTCTTCCTGCAGTATTAAACATCTCAGAGGTTTGGCTAACACCAAGATACTTTACTTTGATTTTTACCTCAATTGTGATAATTACGGCAAAAACCATACCTAATCCAACAACGATGACCCAACCAATCCATTCAGATAATGCTTCACCTACTGCAAATCCTTCAGTAATGGCACCTGCAGCATACCAAAAAGCACCTCCCAATCCAAATTCATAAGTTACAGTGGAGGATTGTAAAAGAGTTGCAGCCCATGTCCAAGCAGATACGATAGATGATGCAATTAATCCAGTTTTGATGGTTCGACCGGCTGTATAGAACCATTCAGATGTTTTTCTAGTACCAAACCACTCTGTCTCAGCCTTTACCATTAATGTGACAGATAATGCATTATTAGGCCAACTCCGATTAATACAAGGTATTCTAATTCAATCTCATTTAATCCACGATCATTTGGTTTCTGTAACTAAATCAGTTTTCGATAACTATCTGTAAATTTTATCATATGTTCATTCTAGATGATAATAAATGACAGATATGTTTCAAAGTGATTTGCCATAGTGTTTTCAGACATATCTATATGTGACAAACATATCTTTGAAAATTCATTAATATGTTTTTCACATAGTTTGATTACCGTATTATCGGGTGTAATATTTAATTTTCTTCAACAGTTTGTGTACCACTTTAAATACTTTCTTGAGTTAATTGGCATATTCTCTATGTACATCAGAAAAATCTTTGATGAAAAAAGGCAAAAAGAATTCTCAATTATCAAGAATTTGTTTAATATTTCTCTCAAAAACTTCAGTTAATTGGTTGAATTCTAAATTTTCTTTTATCAAGTTATATCTAGAATAATTTTGTATAAAAAAATACCATGTCAATCCTTATACGGTAAAAAATATGTTAAAATTAGAATAAATTTGCTGAGACATTACAATGAAAGCTTCTGATTTGTTTGTTAAATGCCTGGAAAATGAGGGTGTTGAATACATTTTTGGTATTCCTGGTGAAGAAAATGCTGATTTTATGATGTCATTATCTGAATCTAAAATTAAATTCATTTTAACACGTCATGAACAAGGTGCTGCTTTTATGGCTGATGTGTATGGACGGCTTACCGGAAAAGTAGGCGTATGCCTTGCAACTTTAGGTCCAGGCGCTACTAATCTTGTTACAGGGGTCGCCAATGCAAACATGGACAGATCAAGATTACTTGCAATTACAGGTCAAACTGATTCTCATCTACTACATAAAGAATCTCATCAAAACATGGATGCAATTACTTTGTTCAAACCTATCACCAAGTGGAACTGGTCAATACGTAATCCTCAAAACATTCCAGAAATCGTAAGAAGAGCATTCAAAATTTCACTTGAAGAAAAACCTGGCGCAACACATATTGAATTACCGCAAGATATTGCAAAGAAAGATGCTGACATTCCACCAATAGAACCACAACCAGTTTTTAGATCTGAACCAAATGAACAGTTGATTAAACAAGCAGTAAAGATAATTCTTGAAGCCAAAAATCCCGTGATTTTTCTTGGAAATGGATGTGTTCGTGAAAATGCCAGTCCCCACATAAGAAAATTTGTAGAAAAAACAGGCATTATTGCCATGAACACGTTTATGGGAAAAGGTGTAGTCTCAGATGACTCGCCTCTGCATTTACACACTATTGGAATTAAAGATGCGGATCATGCTTTGCTTGCAATGAAATCAGCTGATGTGGTAATTGCTGTAGGTGTTGATCTCGTGGAATATAGTCCAAAGAATTGGAATTTAGACTTTAGCAAGAAAATAATACATATTGATTTTACTCCCTCTGAAGTATATACTTACTACAGACCAATGGTTGAGATCGTTTCGGATATTGGATATGCAGTTGATGCCATTTTGGAAGAATTAGAACTGCAAAAAAAAACAAATCCAGAATTAGATGCATTCCCAAGAAAAGAAATTCCCAAATTATTTAAAAAAATTATTAATGAAGTAGATGAAAGAAGGGATTCATTTAATCATAATATGGCATTTCCCATAAAGCCTGAGAAGTTAGTAATCGATGTTCGCAATGCATTAGGCGAAAAGGATATTGTGTTATCTGATGTAGGTGCACACAAACTTTGGATTTCTAAAATTTACAAAACATATCAGCCAAATACATGCATAATTCCAAATGGTTTTTGTTCAATGGGATTTGCCTTTCCTGGAGCCATCGCTGCAAAGATAGTTCACCCTAACAGAAATGTGGTGGCGATGTGCGGTGATGCGGGGTTTTTGATGAACATACAAGAGCTTGAAACGGCAGTACGTCTAAAACTTTCAGTCATTACAATAGTATGGTGTGATTGTGACTTGGGAATGATTTCAATGAAACAAAAGAATGAATTTGGTAAAAGTGTTTTTACTAAATTTACAAATCCTGATTTTATCAAATTAGCTGAAAGTTTTGGAGCAGTAGGATTTGTCGTAAAGTCTACTAAAGATTTTTCAAAGATTTTAGAGGATGTAAAAAAAATCAAAGACAAACCAGTGATAATTGCAATTGATGTGGACTATTCAAGGAATAATGTTTTGTTAAATGACAGTAATTATGAAAATGTATGACTTTAGCATTGAAAAACTTATAATAATATAAACATACAAAATAAAAAATTATTTAAAATCTATAAATTTTTCTAATAATTATCAATACGTTGACACAATTGTTCAGATATATTTGAAAGTTAATTCTCATTCTATATAATGAGAACATATTCTTGTATTCATTAGCTTATGCTAATTAGGTCACTCTAATTTTCAATTAGTTTAAATGAAATTTTCATGTGATATGAGATATGCGAATTGATTTATGTAGAAAGTGTGGGACGAATTACAAATTCAAAGAAAATGTTTTTCATGTAACGAACCAATTAAATTTCAATGTATAAAGTGTCACTATTCTCCTGATGAGCAATTTCATTTTCATTATAATACATCACAATTGATAGTACCAATTAGAAAATGATATAACAATACTTTGAATGTATTAAAAATTTAGATGAACGTTAAAGAAAAACTTAGATCTGTTATATTTTAAAAATACTGAATTTAATTATTGTAATGTATCAGAGATGGGATATTTGTAGATATAGACATTAGCCTGAACATATTAAAGAAAAACGTAATCGGTGTAATAAATTTCATTTACGTTCTGGATAATATTGAATTTTAAACGAAAATCATTTTCGTGATTTTCTATATGGGTTTTTTTCATAAAAATTTTCTATGTTTTCAACCCATCTTTTGTTTTCAGGTAATCGTGAACATGTATGTGGCCTTTTCCCATTATTTGATAGAATCTCACTGTTATTTTTGTAAAATTTGTCAGTCTCATCGATCAAAACATCAAGAAAATCTAATGCATCACGAGATTCCATACTTTTTGGGTCCGGATGTGACATTATTGATTTGGATAGTGTTTCTATTTTTGCTATTTTTATCCTATATTCACTCAGAACTCTATGATCAAAAGAAATCATGTTAATTTTGAGTGCTTTTTACCTGTGTATGTTCATTTCGGTGTAAATATCTAATTAAATTAGTTTACAGAGTTCCCTGACTCCTGTATATTCATCCATACATGGATTTGTCAATGGTTTGGTCTACTGTATTATTGTGGGATGAGAATCCGCTGAAATTTGAACGCAGTATCTTTTGAACATGTCCAGAAACTCTTGCAACATTATCCCACGTATTATGAAATGAGATTCTGTCTAGAACCTGCTCATCTATATGTGAAAACAATGCCAGCCCTACGATATTTTCATTATCTTTTATCCATTGATGCCCCATACCACATATCGTACAAATCTCACTTATTTCCATAATTGTTTTTGAAAATGATGGATTTTTCATTACAAGCAATTTCGCATCATCCGGGGGAAATCTCATGTTAACATTGATATGAATTCTGTCAGACCTATTGGCGTTTTTACTAACTATGATGTTTGATCCTACATGAAATTGCCATTCTACTATCTTACTTTTCTCTCTGATTTTTTCTGTTTGATCTTCATAATTGATATTGGTGATCTTTATAAAATCTTCAACAAGGGTTTTCATTTGTTCTGATGTTTTTGCCATGAAATTAATCAGTACTTGCTCAATATATGCATGATATAAAAAAAGGAATTAATGGCTGTGTCCACAACCACAGGAATCATGTCCACCATGTCCTTGAGATTCATTTCCTGCGCATTTGGAACATTTGTCTGAGCCTGTTGGGGAAAAGAAACCTATTCCGCATGATACGCATTTCATATTTGACATGATAATCGTACATAAATGCTGTATTTATTGAATGCGCATAGTCAATAATAAAAATAATAAAATTTTTGAAATATTTATGAATTCATTTCTCTTTATCCATCCTTTTTCTGGAATACCCTATATTCTCCGATGATCGAATTACATTTGTGGCAAGTGTATTGACCTCTCTCTATCAAAGTAAGTCCATCTGCAACTTCCTCATTAGGTTGTTCTTCAATTTGTATTTTGGTAGGACCCTTAAATTCAGAATCACATTGTTTGCAAAAATATTTCAACATTTTTGCAGTATCCAGTTTTTCAAGAGATGACAAAAAATGTTTATCAATATTAGGAACAAGTTTTGATTTTATTACTTGTTCGTCATCAAGTTCTGCATGTACCCATCCACCTGATCCAGCTAATTGAATTTCTGTCAATTTAGTTTAAGATAGTTATAGGTATTAAAATACTGTTTGACAAGATTATTTGAAAGATCGTATTCACAAAGATTTTATGTTTTCTACATCTTGTAAAAAAAGTCAGTCCCCGTTACTTTGGAGACTCTGAAATGTATTAACTAGTTTATCTGAGCATTGGGCTCTTCCAGCTAACACCGCGAGATGTCTCTGACTCAATGTTCTGTTCTAACCACTAGTTTATGATAAAAAAACAGGGCCAAAAAAAATTACTTTTAAGTTAAATTTCTAAACGTTCAACTTGCTCTATTGTATTTATAATATTTCTTGAGGTAATAGTTTAAACAAGAAATTGCTTCATAATTCGGCAATTTTCATCACATTTGAGGAAAATCAGAGAGAACCCGTTGAAATAATCATCAGCATATCTCATAATTTTTGAAAGTAAATAACAATTTGAATTTAACCTAATTTTTGATATAATTCATTCTAAATCATTACCCCGTTGTCATCCATGAAGTCTGATTCCACTAATGCTTTAATTTGTGATGTGTTGTCACAGTTATTTTTGAATCCTATACGATGCTGAAGGATTCGGACCATGCCGTATCTCTTGTAACTTTTGGTGGATTCATCATATTCTTTATCGTGTATGGTTAGAATTATCGCCTTTACTTTTTTGTTACAAGTGTTACAATAAACATGGATCTCATTCATAGATTTTCTTAAAAAATTATAAACTTAAGCATGTCGATTTTTATCTAAAAGTAAAAAGCAACCAGTAGATTCTTATCTAAAAAATTTTCGGAAAAATTCATGGGTAAAATAAAGAATAATTCTCCTGTACTATTTTTCTATAATAATTCAAAAAAATGGTTAGCTAAAATCTCAAAAAAGGAATCATTTCATACCCATATTGGCGTAATTAAACATTCTGATGCTATTGGTAAGGAGTATGGGTCCAGATTAATTACAAACAAGGACAAGTATGTCTATCTTCTGAAACCCACGATGTATGATTATGTAATGAAAATACAACATGGAACTCAGATCGTTTACCCAAAAGATCTTGGATATATTGTTGCAAGATCTGGAATTGGTGACGGGCAAAAGATTGTTGAAATTGGAACAGGTAGTGGTTCATTGACTTCTTTTGTAGCAAACATTGTAAAACCACGTGGACATGTTTACACTTTTGATGTTGATGAAAATTTCATAAAGATTGCAGAAAAAAATATCAAAAAAGCAGGAGTTTCAAAATATGTAACACAACATAACTTGGATCTAAAGACTACAAAAATAATGCCGCTGGAAGAAATGGATGTTGCATTAATCGATTTAGGAGATCCGTGGACTATAATTCCAAAAGTACGACAAATGCTAAAAGGCAGTGGGAGTGTATTTGCCATTTGCCCAACCATGAACCAATTAGAGAAATTGACTATGACATTAGTTGAAAACGAGTTCACCGATATAGAGTCTACTGAACACATTCTACGTACAATTGAGGCCAGAGAAGGAAAAACAAGACATTCTTTTCAAGGTATTGGTCATACAACATACCTTTGTTTTGCAAGAAAAGCCTTCTTTGGAAGGGAATTAAGAAAACTAACTGAAAAAACACCAGAGCCAAAGGATCTTTCTACAGAAAAAACTCCAAATAAAATTAATAAAAAAATAGCCTCAAAGGTAACCGGAAAAAAAGAAAAGAAAGTAAGAAAAAAATCAGCCTAGCAACAGTTCAAAACAAGATTTATTCATACATCTTTTTTAGAGATGTTATAATGGTACAAAAAAATCTCACGTTAACAATTGTAAAAAAATTCATTCCGTCACGAAAATCCACTTCTAGAAAAGGGGATAACGGAATTGTTCTAGTTGTGGGTGGTAGTTATATCTACCATGGTGCACCAATATTATCTTCAATAGCTGCACTGAGATGTGGAACTGATCTTGTTTATACATCTGTTCCAAAAATCAACGTAACTCCAACACGTGCTATTTCCCCAAATCTCATAGTCATTCCTTTAGTTGATCAAAAACTAACTCGTGGTGCTGTAACTAAATTATTAGGAGTCTTGCCACATAGTTTGCATTCTGCAACGATTGGGATGGGACTTGCAATACAAGACAAAAATGCATTGATTTATTTTGTAAAATCACTCTTAGATAGAGATGTTAGATTATCCTTGGATGCAAGTGCTCTAATCCCTGAAGTTTTGCCACTTTTAGCAGACAAAAATGTTGTAGTGACACCGCATGCTGGCGAATTTAAACGACTATTTGGAGAAGCTCCACCCAATTCAAAAAAAGAACGGATCAAAGTAGTAGAAAAAAATGCCAAAAAGAATGGAATTGTAGTATTACTAAAAGGTGCAATGGATATAATCTCAAACGGTACTACTACCTATCTTTATGAAAAAACAATTCCTGCCATGACTGTTGGTGGAACTGGTGATGTGTTGTCAGGATTAGTTGCTGGGCTATTAGCAAAAAATCGTAATGCATTAGAATCTGCTGCTGCTGCTGCTTTCATTAATGGCTTGACAGGAAAAGCAGTTCAGAAAAAAGTTGGGTTACATATGACCTCGATGGATTTATTGGATGAAATTCCAACTGTAATGAAACCCTTTGACAAAATCTTGTGATTCTGATGAATACTCTTAAACACATAGATTCTCACATGAACGAACTTATTTCAGATTTACAAGATTTAATTCGACAACCAAGCGTGTCTGCAAAAAATGAAGGAATTGAAGAATGCGCCATACTTGTTCATAAATTACTAAAAAAAACAGGAGTTAAATCGAAGATTTTACGATTAAGAAAAGGTGTTGCACCAATAGTATATGGAGAAATACAATCAAAACAAAATCCTTCAAAAACTATGATGTTTTACAATCATTACGATGTCCAACCTGCTGAACCATTTGATCTGTGGGATAACCCTCCCTTTAGTGGAACTAGAAAAGGAAATAAGATTTTTGGAAGAGGTGCAACTGATGACAAGGGGGAATTAATTACAAGGATCAAAGCAGTAGAAGCATATCTTAAAACAACGGATGATGTCCCATGCAACATAAAATTTGTGATTGAAGGTGAAGAAGAAACAGGAAGCGCACACATTGAAGAATATCTGAAAAAATACAAGCAGAAATTTTCATGTAATGGTGTTATCTGGGAATTTGGATATGTAGATGTAAAAAATAGACCAATAATTGGACTAGGGATGAAAGGATTACTATTTGTAGAATTATCTATAAGTGAGTCTATTCGAGATGCTCATTCTAGTTTGGCTGTTTTGATAAAAAATCCTGCATGGAGATTAATTGAAGCAATTAAAACACTGCGAGATTCTGATGGAAAAATTCTCATAAAAGATTGGTACAAGGAAGTTACACATTTATCAAAAAATGACTTGGAAATAATTCAAAATGAGCCTTTTGATGAAAGTATCTTCAAAAAAGAATTTGGGATTAAATCGTTTGTAGGTAATAAAAAAGGATTAGGTGCAAAAAAGGCATTGGTGAGTGATCCAACTTGTAATATCGCAGGGTTTGCATCTGGGTATACGGGGGATGGTGCTAAAACTGTTCTTCCAGGTAAAGCTTTGGCAAAAATTGATTTTAGGTTAGTACCAAAAATGGATCCTAAAAAACAAGTTTCAAGGTTAAAAAACCATTTAAAATCAAAAGGTTTCTCGGATGTTAAAATTAAAGTTTTTCATGGTGAAGCAGCAGCAAGAACAGATTCTTCTCATCCCTTTGTTGCTCAAGTAAAAGATGCAGCTGACAAGTCTTTTGGGAAATCCATCCTTAATGTTTCAAATGCTGGAACGGGTCCAATGCATCCATTTGTTGAAATTCTTAAAGCCCCCTGCATTTCGATAGGAAGTACATACATGTTTTCAAGAATTCATTCGCCTAATGAATTTGCCAGAGTTGATTTACTAAGGAAAACAACAAAATGTATGTGTTTAATCATGCATAACTTTGGAATCAGTCAATGAAGACATCTTGGTAATTTTTTTAATGAGATGTGCAAGTGAGATTCTTCCAGGTCCTACTATCATGATTACTAGTGATGACGCAAGTAAAATCAAATCAATTTCAACTCCTCCATTCCCGTTTAAACTCTGATCTCCTTTGATGATGAAAATTACACCCAGCATTACTATTGAGAGTAATGATGCAGATAATCTACTAAGAATACCAATTATTAATAAAATACCTGGAATTAACTCTGCTAATGCACAAGTGGGATCTGCATCTCATCAGATATGCGGTTATTTGTTAAGAAGTTTGTAAACCCTGGATTAAATTCAGATATACCATGAACAATGAAGATCACACCAATGGCTGATCTTACACCCATGATCACTACATCGTTTAAAATTTTTTCTCTAATTTCAGTAGTCAATTTTTTTTGGATAGATTTTTAGTATAACTATCTTACCCGTAAATTAGGCACCAAATGTAGAAAGCCCTTTATTATGCGGCAAAATTATTTGAATTATGTCAATGTATATGCCAGGTGCAACTGCTGTTGGAATTACTTTTGATGAAGGAGTAGTTTTTGCTAGTGAAAAAAGGATTGCATTTGGAAACTTCCTAGTAAGTAAATCTACCAAGAAAACATTTCCCATCACTCCCAAAGTAGGTGCAACTTGTGCTGGACTTGTAGCAGATATGCAAATCTTAACCTTACAGATTGCAGCTCTAGCAAAAATTAGAAAAATGGAACTCAAAAGAGATATTCCGCCAAACACTGTTGCTAAAATGATGTCAAATATGATGTATGAACGAAGGTATTTCCCATTATTGACCCAGGTAATTGTGGGAGGAATAGTTGATAAACCAATAATGTATACACTTGATCCATTAGGTTCTGTTCTTCCTGATGAATATGCAGCAGTTGGAACAGGTGCTGAAATGGCATTGGGAGTATTAGATCCGCAATACAAACCAAACATGAGCCAAGATGAAGCAATTGATTTGGCAAAGCGGGCAGTTCGTTCAGCAGCACTAAGAGATTCAGCAAGTGGCGATGGTATCGATATTTTAGTCATCACTAAAGACGGCATCAATGAATTTACAGAACAGATCAAATAATCATAATCATTAATTTTACAAATCATGTTGTTTTTAGTTGGCGATATTACAAAAAATTAATTGTTTGGATATAATATATTTCTCAGACATGAATAATTTAGAATTAATTAAAAAAACCAAACATGAAGACAGGGAAATTATTTCTAAAAATAGACAACTGATTATCAATGCAAAAAAAACTACCATCATTGTAATTCATATCACAAAAATAATGAAATTGAATAATTTTTGGAGATTCGTGATACGGTACATTTGGAATTAAATCAGATAACAAGTCACACAACAAGATATACTAAACATAATTATTAAACAATAAAGAATACTAAATTCAAAAAATTTTGATGTAATTTTATTTGAAATTTTTGATTTAGTAGAAAGTTTTGGTAGTGAAATAAAGATAAGCAGATCTATTTGAAAATGATATTTACCAAAAATAACTACAGGTGTATTAGATAAAATAAAAAAGGATTTAATTGTAAATTGTTTTTCCAACTTCCCAAAATCTATCTGAGATATAATGGATGTTTTTTATTACCTCTCCTTTTTCCATATTTTCTAACTCAGAACTGGCAACTAAAGATTTTCCAACTGCTAAAAATTTATGTTGTGATTCTTCAACAATACAAACTAAACTATCTTTTTTAAACTCTGTGTATTTCTTAATTCCAGGCCTCATCACGTTAGCGCCTTTACACATAAATTTCACAGCCCCCATATCCACCATTACATTCGGGAATTTTTGCAATGTTTCAGTTTCAGACAAAAATGGCAAGTAATCTTCATTAACTTTCAATATTTTTATTCCTGCACCCGTGATAATTTGTGCATCATCTAGAATTTGATGTACTTTAACATTTTTTATTTTAGGGAATTTAATTCCCCATTTTTCTGAAACTGTTTTCAAGAGTTCTGATGTTTCACTCTTTGAAATTAGATTGGACTTCAATCTCTTGCAATCTCTTGTCTAATATCCAGTAAATCTCTGAGTATTGAACTGGCAGTTTCCATACCTCCTGCACCTTTGCCAATAATTGTCTGGGTGCCTGAGTGCTCAGATGTAAAAGCAATTGCGTTTAATGTTCCATTGACACAAAGAGGATCATCACGTGATACTTCTATTGGCGACACAATTAGATCCTTGTTACATGATGCAATTAATTTGATAGCACAGTTATTCCTGGCAGCATTTTTAATATCCTCAGATGTTACTTTTCGTATACCTGTACATTTGATGTCAGGCATTATTACTTTCATTCCCATTACCCAGTTTGCAAGAATTACCAGTTTAGCTGCTGCGTCTAACCCATCTAAATCTAAAGATTCATCAGCCTCTACATACCCCTTGTTTTTTGCATCTTTTAATGCATCTTCAAATGATAATCCTGTTGACATATTTGATAAAATGTAATTTGTAGTTCCATTTAGAATTCCTGCAAATGAAATTATTCTTTCCCCTCTCAGACTATTTTTGGCATAATCAAGAATTGGTGTTCCTCCACCAACGGTACCACTAAATTTGAACATTACTTGATTATACATTGCCAGTTCTAGTAAGGACGGAAATGCCAATGCCAAAGGACCTTTATTTACTGAAATTACATGCATACCTTTCTTCATAGCACTTGTAATGTGAGTCATGCCAGGTTCTGCATCTTTATAATTACTTGCAGTTGTTTCAATCAATACATCAGCATCGACATTGTTTAACATATCTACTCCAGACATGGAGTTTTTTTTGTCAGAATATTTTTTTACAGTTCCAAATTTTTTCTTAACTTCAACAAGTTTGTTAAATTCTAATCCAGAGGAATCAACTGCACTTCCCCTACTGTCAAAGACGCCTACAACTCTAGGTTTTAATCCATATTTTGCATAAAGATCCTCTGATCGTGAATCAAATAATTTAACTAAACTTTGACCTACAATCCCAAAACCACATAATATTATTCTCAAATTATTTCATTCCTTTTGTAATTTTGACTCATTTTGTTTCTCTTGATTTTCTTATCATTAATTGTGTTTTATTAATAATTTTTGAATATTGTTTGACAAAGATACCCATTTCCTAGTTGGGCAGATTACACGTCTTCATCTTTTTCATGTTTTAATGAAATTGAATTAATACAGTATCTCTGATTTGTCGGTTTTGGCCCATCATCAAATACATGGCCTAAATGTGCCCCACATTTGTTACAATTAACTTCTGTGCGAATCATCCCATATGCGGTATCTGAAATATATTCTATCTTCTTTTCATCCAATGGTTTCCAAAAACTTGGCCAACCTGAGCCTGAATCAAACTTTGTATCTGATGAAAAAAGTTCTTCTCCACAACACACACATTTGAAAGTGCCTTTCAGAGAAGTATTGTTATATTTTCCAGAAAATGGGGGTTCTGTTCCATGGTTAATGCATATCTCATATTGATCTGGTGTTAGAATCTTTTTCCATTCTTCTGGTCTTTTTTCAATTTTTTCGGTCATTGTTATTATCTAAATGGTTAGTTGCTCTATTATTTTAGTTTCTTTCTTTTTTCTTCGGTTCTTTTTTCGGATTCAAATCTTTCTAAATCATATTCTTTCATATCAACATACTTCATAATTTTACTCAAATTTGGATGTACTTTATTTATTTGTTTGAACATTTGTTGTGCTACTTGTCTATAATCAATATGGCCCTGAGGTACAGTTCTCAATTCAATCAGATGGCATGCTTCACGAAGATTAAATTTCATTAAATAAGGATAATTGTATCCAAAATTTACAACATATTGCGCTTGCTCAGGATATTTTTGTCTGATTTTTTTAAATACATCTTTAGTCTTCTCCATACATTCTTTGAAATCTTTCTCTATGCCAAGAATTGTAATTTCATTTGGCATACTAAACCCATGGTCTGTTGTTAACAACTGTCTTTGTAGGGTTAGCGCTCTATGTCTGTGAAAATCTCTAAACATTCCAAAGTTATTACACAGATCAAATGTGTAATAAACATGTTCAAATGCTCTTGACGGTCTGTGACGTCTATTTGTCCTAAGTTTTGCAAATGTTTCAATAATTTTATTCTTATTTTGTTTCGACATTTTTTTTACTTGTAATAAGATATCTTGATATGATGTACTTGGTGATTGATCATAAATCATACTTGCAATAATTTTATTTATTGCACTGGTTTCTGATTCATATTCTACTAGTTTTGTTATAGCACCAACCTTTGATTTGGATTTAATTTCGTTTACAATAATTGATTTAGATTTATTTTTGATGTTTCTAAGATATTTTTGAAATACTTTTCCATATTTGTCATCTGCTCTCCTGACAAAAGATTTGATGGTTGTATCTAATTCTTTTTTAATTTTTGAGGCTAGATCTTGTTCTTCTCTTAGTTCAGATGATCCTAAAACGGTAAGAAGGTATTCAAACGCTCTTCCATTTCCAGTTATTCCAACATTGGTCAACGTTGATGCAGGTAATAATCCTCTGAGAATATCTAAAGATTTAGCTTTCGTCGAACCCTTGTAAATCATTTTGGCAGATTTTATATCATCCTCATTTTTTAATTTAGAAAATAATTTTTCTTTTCCGTCCCTTGAATCTTTGAAATTATATTTTTCTATAGGATATTTTTCTCTAACGTAGTTAACCATGGGTTCTATATTTTTTGAATAAATATCAAATGAAAAATTACAACTATCTTCATAGAGATCTGCAAATCTTGATTTCATGATTTGAGGATCCCTGTAAAATCGATATTTTCCGTTTTCTTTTTTATTCCATGCAACATATCTGGACGATTTTTCTAGATATGATAATCCTATTCGTCTATCTTCAATTTTTTTTACTGCAATATTTGACAGGCCCTCAATGGCAATTTGGGCTTCTCCTAATTCTGCAACAGAATCATCTCCGTATTCTAAAAGTACCTTATCGTAAAATTCATCTCCCCTATTTTTATTTTGTAAAAACTCATCAAGAAAAATTTGTCTCATGCTTTTGTCAGTTCGACTATATCTAGACATCAATGCACCGCGATCAACCTGTCTTGGTGTGAGGATTGCAAAAACGTCATCGTCAGTATTTGAAAAGTGATCGGATAAGATTTTTTTTTCCTTAATTGAAAATTCTGACAATATCGATACGGTGATTCTCAATTATTAATAGTCTATTTCTTTTTTCCAATTTGAATTAGATCTGGGCCTTTATCTCTATCTTTGTTTTGTCCTTTTGCTTGCCATCTCAACAATACTTCTTTGAAATTTGCTGCATCAGATTCGTTTTCGGTATACATCAATGTAGTAACCCAAAAACCTTTCTTTGCAGTTTTACCTCCAACAGAATTCATCCAAAAATCACTTGGTAAACTCTCTAAAGATTTATTGTCAGGATCTTTTGTAATTTCAGACCATCTACTTGCGACGAAATTCAAAATTTGCTCAAGTTCTTCTTTTTGAATCATGGTACTGGTACTATGTCTTTTAATTTTAAAATTACTAAAATTCCATTTACAGCAATTTTGTTAAAAAAATCTAACTAAAACTAAAAACATTACTTACACTTTGTCGGTTATACAAAAATCATGAGTCAATCATATGACAAACGACGATATCGAATTTATCGGTAAGAACGTCAAAGACATGTACGGAACATTCATGGGTAAAGTCATAGGAACAATAACTGATATTGACGGTAGTATTCAATCCGTTGGTATTGACTGCGGTTCTCAAGGACTACAGCAAGTCCAGTATGAACAATTAGTGGTCCAAGGGGATATTGTTATCTTCATTCCTAAATGGAGGTTAGACTCACAAAAACTCATTCGTGAAAAACAATTAACTCTACGTCGTCTAAAGGCATTGATAGATATTGTTTCAGAAAATGATGACATGAAAGAGGATGCAGAAATCATTCATGAAAAATACAAGTCAAAACTTGTATCATTGGATAAAACAGAACATCAGATCAAAGCAATACTTGAGACAAGATTAAATGAGTTAGAAGAACAAATGCAGTCTGCAAAAATGTTATTGTTTGACGCAAAAGTGCAATACAAGAGCAACGAAATCTCAGACACGATATTTGAAACCGTGAAATCATGCACAACTGAGGTAATTGAGCATGTAACACACGAAACAGCAGAAATCGCAAATGTGAAGAGAAGGATTTCAGATCTTGAATTAGAAGAACACGAAATGACGTTTCCTACACCAAACATCCAAGAATCAGCCGTTTCATACCTGAAGACTCCTGAACCAGAACAATTAGTTCAGACAATACTTCCGGAAGCACCAACAGAACCAGTAGTTAGACATTCAGAATCAATTGAAGCTAAAGTTGAACCAACACCAAAATCTTCATCTGAAGTCACAGTTAAATTTCCAGAACCACCCCAACAGGTGACACCAGAAACATCAAATGATGACAATGACAATGATTGGTTATCAAGAATGGAAGCACAGTAATTTTTTTAACTTATTTTTTTAATATTTTACAGAATCTAATTTGCCAAATGTCATATTGGTTTCTGATTTTATACATATTCAATAGACCTCAACTATTGAGAATGAAGATGATAAGTATATTGAGAACACAGACCATACAATAAAGATCATAGTAATAGATTTGAAAGATTATATCAAAAGCCAATAAAAGTAATATTCCTATTTATATTTTCTTAAAAATTTTTTATATTTTTTGTATGAACCAAATTTGATTCTAATTATTTTTCTTGAAAAAAGATTCTACTTCAGATCTAGTTTTAGTACCAAGTTTAATTGGGATTTTTTTATTCCATGGAATATATTCCCATTTCCACAGATCATGATTATTGTCATGTGGTGCTAATGCATGGTTTGATGTGTTTACAAAAATTACAGGATGATTCATATCTTGAAAATAGTATTTTACTGGAATTATTTTTTTATTATGAACTGTGTCTTCAAAAAGATTACTTTTCCCACTGTAAATATTATCAAAGAAGAATTGATTGTCCTTAAAAGAAAAGGTTTCAATATCTACAATCCTTTTGTATTTCAATAATCGTATATATCTGTAAATACCATCTAAAATTCCATGCATCCTTAAAATTTCATCTTGAAAAACCAATGTTATTTCATAAGATCCATCATTTTCTTTATGCACGTGAATCTCTCTAAGAAAATTCTCCCAAGCATCAATTTTTGGCTGATATATTACTGGAATCATAGAAGTATTCCTTTCCAAGTAATCTGCTTCTATTATTTTTGTGCCAGATTCATTGTTTCTTTCTTGAAGTATGGTATTGTAAAGATCTTCTGTTTCATGTTCATAATCAGACCATATTTTTACATCCTTTAGATCTCTATGATGTTTATCATTACTTTGCTCTAAATCAAAGACAAGAATATTTTGATGATCGACTGTCTCTTTTTGTACATTTGATATAATAAATCCCAACATAAGATTAACCTCAAAATCAGATTTCATAAATTTTGAATATCCTGATTTTTTTCTTCTAACGATTACTCTTGCTTTATTATCATTCATTCCAATTACTTTGACGTTGCAATCTTTGTAATCCCAAATTCTTTCTTTATTTTTCCAAGAAAGATAATATCTTTTAGATTCTTTTACTTCATCGTATATTTCCTGCCTGTATGAAAAATGAAACATAATTTTTAATTACTTTGCACGACTAAAAGATTTGTGGCAGAATATACGGTAAGAGGCCAAATTCACAATGTTAATAATTTAAAATTTTATGTTGAAATTTTAGATAACGATCAACATTGGTTTGATGATAGAATAAATGATCTCTTGGGTTCTTCTTGGACTGATGATTCTGGGAAATTCGAGGTTACTTTTATCGATGAAGCATATAGAGACAATTGGCTTGAAGGAAAACCTGAGCTGTTTGTAATAGTAAGAAACGAATTAGGAGTAATATGCCACACAACAAAAACAAAGAGTCCATCAAACCCAAATGATGCTGCAAATCTAACTTTTGATATTACTATCCAAAAGGAGAATTCTTTTGATGATAGTCCATATGATGCTGCAAATATCAAAAGAATAGCAGCATTTGCAAGAGTTGGAGATAGCATAGATTTAACAGATAATGTTAGAAATTCTTTTAGACTGTTAACTCAGACCATTAATGCATGGCTGCTCTACACAAATGAGAGTAAATGGAACCTTATCAAATATGATGGGCCACAAGTAGAACGCTATCCCTGGCGTAATCAGCACACTCATAAATTAAAATGGGATAATGGATCATGACAAATACCATTTACGGTATTGACAAATTTGAGAAAAGGGCAGAACCATACGAAGTGATTCAAAAAGATGTAATCCGAGATGTTGATGTATGTGTAATAGGATCAGGTGCTGCAGGAGCAATACTTGCAGAAAAATTTGCTGCAGCAGGTAAAACAGTTGTCCTATTAGAAAAAGGAGGTTACTATGATGGTGAATCTATGAATCAACTAGAAAATGACATGATCTCACTACTGTGGAAGAATAGTGGGGCCAACTTCACATCAAATCTGAAAATTGCCATAGCTCAAGGCTCTTGTCTGGGAGGATCCACTGTGATTAATGATGCAGTGTGTTTTAGAATTCCAGAACTTGTAATTCAACAATGGAATAATTTAGGGGTGAACATCTCAAAGGAAGAATGGGATTATGCAAATGATGAAGTATCATCAAGAATTAATGTTACAAAGGTAACAGAGAATGAATTAAATGAGAACGCAAAAAAACTCCGACAAGCATGCTCAGAGATACAAGTCAATGGTGAATCAATTACTGAACATCGTGTGAATGATAGAAATTGTGGTCCATCCTGGACTGATCCATCACTTCAATCATGTGTGCAATGTGGGTTTTGTCATTTAGGGTGTCATTATGATACAAAACAAAGTATGCTAGTTACATACATCCATGATGCATTGCAAACTAGTGAGAATTTTACTATATATTGTAATTGTGAGATAAATAAGCTCGTTCATTCAAACGGAGTGGTAACTGGAGTTGAAGGTTCATTTATTGACAACACAGGAAACGAAAAATATCGTATTAGAGTCAATGCTCAGGTAGTGGTGATTAGTGCAGGTGCAATAGCATCTTCAAATCTACTGCAAAAATCAGGTGTGGCCAACAAAAATATTGGAAATGGATTAGCATTGCACCCAGCACCATTTGTTATGGGTCATTTTAAAGAAAAGATCTACGGAAATAGAGGAATTCCAATGTCATATACATGTCACCAATTTGGAGTTACAAACAATATTCGCAGAGGAGGCTTTTTAATTGAAAGTATATTCTTGCCAATATTTCAAATGGCACTTGCCATACCAAACTTTGGTTTGGATCATGCAAGGCTAATGGCAGAATTCAATAACTATACACTTGCAGGAGTAATGGTAAGAGATGATTCGGTAGGTAAAATCATAAAAACTTTTGGAGGCAATCCAAAAGTGTTATACGAATTAACAAATGATACGATAGATGACATGTCTAGAGGCATGGCATTACTTGCACGAATGTGGTTTGAAATAGGTGCGGATTATGTAGTTACATCACACAATGATGTACCTGAACTTCGAGGCATATGGGATATTCCAAAACTAGAGAAAGCAGTAAGGGAGAATCCAGACGGTCTTAGAGTAGGTTCAGCACACCCACAAGGTGGAAATAGAATGGGGGATGATCCAGAAAAGGCAGTTGTTGATTCCAATTGTTTAGTATTTGGATTTAAGAATCTCTATGTATGTGATGCAAGTGTTTTTCCAACTGCTCTTGGAGTGAATCCTCAGTTAACTGTGATGGCACTTGGGGCATTAACTGCAAACAAGATACTTGCAAATTGGCCTTCAGATATTGTTATCCCTCATTCACTTGGAAACACTTGTAATTTATCTCAGACACAAAATTGTTTATCAGATACTATTGGCGAGATGTTTTCAGTCACAGAGCACAAACCGGAATTATTTGATAGTCTAGAAAATTCAGTATCAAATGAAATTGTTCCTGGAGAGAATTGGTATTTTGATAAAGGTACATTGATGATTTCAAATAATCTCTACTGGAAGGGATTTTATGGTAGAAATGCAGATATTACAACTACTGGATTAAGGATTTTTGGAGGATTTTATAAGAGATTTAGAAGACTAAACTCCGAATCATTTAGCGGTGTTACAAAGCCGTTTAATGTTCCAGTGTTTGCAAAAAGCATTGCAAAACAAAAAGAATTGGCAGGACATGGAAAAGTTATTCATCTTGAATATGAAGATACACCATTCAACCAGGCATATGACATATTAAAGATAGTGGATGAAAACCATATTCTAGGAAAAGCATTTTTGGGTTCGTTTGGTCGTGGGCAACAATTATTTGATTTTAGCATGTCTAGAACATATCCAATTGATTTTATGGGTGAAGACGATCTTACCACTTTATTCTATAATGATGAGTTTAGTCATACTCCTACTAAAGATGAGATGATTGGAAGATGGGAGGGGGTACTTGTTTCAGATTCATTTGTAACTCCTAGAAGCCAAGTCTTTGATTTTGATTATGATGGAAGTGGAGAATACCAAATGCATTACAACTTTTCTAATATTATACAAGGATATTCTGAAGTCTCTACAAACGAGAATTTGTTCAGATTCGATGACTTTACACCATTTCATGATGAATTAAGAATGATAAGACCTGATTTTGTTGTAGGAAAATGGGTAACTGATTGGTCATCGGTACAAAACAACAGATTTTCAATTTTAGAGTTAGAACATCTCATTAACTCTGGTGCAAGTACAATTCAGGTTTTGGATAGCATCTATAAGATTTTTAATTTAAGAATACCTAGACTTCCACAAGAAATCGGAGTAAGTTTTTTGAATGTTGAGAATCATCCACAAAAAGGTTCAAGAATAGGATTAAGTTATATTCTTAGAAAAACAAACTAGGGACAAAATATAGGAGATAATTAAAAACAGAAGAAATCATTCTGTTGGATTCATCATTAGATCAATTAGAACAGAACATTGTTAGTTTATGATATTCAAGAATTGTGGATTTCTGATATTTCTATAGTTCAATTGATACTGGATTTCTACTTTTTATATTCCTATGAAAAAATTAGGCGTGATAAAGATAGAAAATTAAACTAAATTTAATTAATTATAAAGATCTAAGTTCATACACTTTTTGATGTCTGAGACATATAATATTGGACTTGGAAAAAATGATTCAGATTTAAGAAAAAAGGCGGATTCTGATTTTGTGTCTTTTTGGGGCGAGCAGGCAAAGAATCTAACTTGGTTTTCACCATGGTCTCAAATTCTAGATTGGAAATACCCATTTGCCAAATGGTTTGTCGGGGGTAAAATCAATGCATCATATAATGCCCTAGATATCCATCAAAAGGCAAATGCTAACAAACCTGCCATTCTTTGGGAAGGAGAAAATGGGGAATCTCGTATCATCACATATCGTGAAATGTACACTCAAGTACAAAAATTATCAAATGTTCTCAAATCTTTAGGTGTCCAAAAAGGAGACAGAGTTACAATATATCTTCCAATGATTCCAGAATTACCCATTACAATGCTAGCATGTGCAAGAATTGGTGCAATACATACTGTGGTATTTTCAGGATTTAGTTCTACATCCATCAGAGATAGAATTATTGATTCAAAATCAAAAATCGTCATCACTGCAGATGGAGGATATAGACGAGGAAATGTTGTTAAACTCAAAGAAGTCATAGATGATGCAATCAAAGACTGTGATTTCATACAACATGTTATTGTTGTAGAGAGAACCAAGAATACAATCACACTTAATTCGAGAGATAGTCTTTGGAGTGATTTGATGAAAGATGTTTCTAATTCATGTGATGCAGAAAAACTAGATAGTACACATCCTCTCTATATTTTGTACACATCTGGAACTACTGGAAAACCTAAAGGGGTTTTACATGGAACTGGAGGGTATCTAACACACTTACATTCTACTTTCAAATGGGCATTTGATATTAAGGATTCTGATGTATTTTTTTGTACTGCCGATATTGGTTGGGTGACAGGTCACAGCTATGTTGTCTACGCACCTTTACTTCATGGTGTAACACAAGTAATCTATGAGGGGGCACCTGATTATCCAGATGCATCACGAATGTGGAATATTTTACAAAAATATCATGTCACAATTTTTTACACAACTCCAACTGCACTAAGAATGTTTATGAAATTTGGTGACAGTATTCCAAATTCTTTTGATCTTTCATCATTGCGATTACTTGGAACTGTAGGTGAGCCGATAAATCCTGAAGTTTGGAAATGGTATTTTAAAACTATTGGAAAAGAAAAATGTCCGATAATAGATACTTGGTGGCAAACTGAAACTGGAGGTATGATGATTTCTCCTTTACCTGGATTAGAGACTATTCAATTAAAACCAGGTTCAGGAACTAAACCAATTCCAGGGGTAGATATTGCAGTAGTTGATGACATTGGAAATATTGTTTCTTCTAACACAAAAGGGTATTTAGTAATCAAAAACCCATGGCCTGGGATGTTTTTAACATTATGGAATGATGATAAAAAATATTCCTCGGTATACTGGTCAAAATACAAAAACTTCTACTACTCCGGAGATTATGCACTCAAAGATGACGATGGGTATTTTTGGTTGCTAGGACGTGCAGATGATGTTTTAAAAGTTGCAGGTCATAGGATTGGAACTGCAGAACTTGAAAGTTGTATTGTATCTCATAAGGATGTTGCAGAAGCTGCAGTATGTGGAATTCCAGACGATTTAAAAGGTGAAGTGATTATTGCTTTTGTCGTTTTAAAACACGGAATTACGAAAGATTCCAACCTTTTGGAAAACGAAATAGCAGATAAAATTAGATCTAATATAGGTGCAATTGCAACACCAAAACAAATCTATTTTGTTTCAAAACTTCCAAAAACGCGTAGTGGAAAAATAATGAGACGGCTGTTAAAAGCTATTGGAAATAATGAACAAATTGGTGATGTTAGTACCTTAGAAGATGGTGCTGCAGTAACCGAAGTTCAAGCTGCCTTTGATGAAATTCAAAAATCAATCAGAGATAAATCAAAATAATTTGTTTCTATGTAGACACTCATAAAATCAGAAAAAATGTATATTTTGCGACATAAGCCAGAATACAGATAACAATCCCATTGCAATTTAAAAATAGAAAAAATGATTTGATGTCAAGAAATACAAATATTCATAATGAATGTAAGTATAATGTTAGGAAATGGCGATTTAGAAAGTTTATTTTACAATAACTTTTACACATTATAATCAAAAATATTCATTAGAACACCACCATGAATTCTAACGTCCGATCATCAACAAGGTTATAAGGGATGAATTAGTAAATCTTAAATATTACCATAAAAGGTTTTGAGAGAGAAAATGGCTAGAAAAATCAATCCAAAAGATAAATGTCCAAGATGTGGTCAGGGAACACTGGTTACAGACGCCAACACAGGTGAAAATTTTTGTGGTAAATGTGGATTTGTTATTACTGATAAGGTGGAAGAATCAGGTCCAGAGTGGAGGTCATTTTCAAATGAAGGTGAAAACAAAAGTAGGGCAGGAGTTCCAACATCACTTGCCATGCATGATATGGGGTTAGCCACTGTGATTAATCCACAAAACAGAGATGCAACGGGTAAGCCACTAACTGCTGCCATGAAAAGTACCATAGAGAGACTAAGAACATGGGACAGCAGAAGTCAGGTACATGAACCAGTAGACAGAAACTTTAGACAAGCATTTAGTGAATTAGACCGATTAAAAGACAAACTAGCTGTGGGTGATTCAGTTATTGAAAAAGCTGCTTACATTTATAGAAAAGCTCTCGAAAAAGGACTAGTCAGAGGACGTTCAATCTCAGCCTTGATTGCTTCAGCACTATATGCAGCATGTAGAGACACAGAAACACCAAGAACCTTAAAAGACATAGGATATGCAAGTAACATTAAACGTAAAGATATTGCAAGGTGCTATAGATTATTGTTAAGAGAATTAAATTTAAAGATGCCAGTAGTTGATCCAATTAAATGCATTTCAAGAATTGCCAGTAAGGCAGGATTATCTGAAAAAACAAAAAGGAAAGCAACAAAAATTTTACAGACAGCCGAAGAACAAAAAATTTCTGCAGGTAAAGACCCCATGGGATTAGCAGCTGCAGCATTGTATGTTGCATGTGTTACAAATGGGGAAAATAAAACACAACGAGACGTAGCAGAGGCTGCAGGAGTTACAGAGGTTACAATTAGAAATAGATACAAAGGTTTGAAAGTAGCATTAAACCTCTAAACGAAGTTTTTAGAATAAAGTTTATACAAAAACATAATGCTCAGAGACAACATTCCTGACATCAATAACAATATTTCCAGATAAGACATAAGTGAATGAGAAAATGCTTCTTCAATAGAAATAAAATTTATTTGTGAAAGAAAAGTAGCATATGCAAATATAAAATAATTTGTTGCCCAATGAATCAAAAGTGAAGCAACAAAACCATATTTCAGATAGACCCAACCAAGGATAATTCCACTCACAGATGCTTGAACAAATTTTCCTTCACTCCAAGATTCACCAAATGCAATATGTGCAAAACCAAAAAGAACTCCTACAAAAATAATCAGAAAAATTGCTTTTTTACCGTTATGAATATTTAAAATATTGGGGGTCCACAAACAACTCAAAAAATACCTCAGTGAAAATTTAGTGGAATAAAAAACAAACAATGGAATACCCAATAAAATTAAGCGAAATCCAAATTCTTCTATTATAGGTGCCAAACTAACATAAAAAAATTGAATTAGATCATTTTCGGCCATAGGCGGAACAATACTAATTTCAAATTGTTCTTGAACAAAATTAATCAGTATTGACACCAGGACCAAAATAGATAGCCATTTAGTCACACCAATCATATAGTTTGATCTATCATCGTATTTTCCAAAAGATATCATCAAAGACATGGTTTTAAGAAACCCATGTCGGGGCCCCAACAGGGCAATTACGAAAAATACAAGATAGAAAACCCACAAAATAACAAAGATGTCGCCGATACTAACATCAGTTGAGGATTGATAAAAAACAGTATCTTTGAAGAGAACTAAATGGGTTAAAGGATATTCGAAATTAATATCTTCACCAATTTCACTTTCAAAGAAAACATAAATTCCTATGGGAAAAGAAATGAGTAATAACCCAAAAATCAAAGACAAGAAAGTAGTGAATGGGATTGCTATAAATTGAAATATTTTATTTGAATTTTGCAATTTATTCTAATGCAATTCTATAGTATCTTCTGCAAAACCTAAATGAATCAAGGTATCTTTTATTGTGTCTCTATGATCACCCTGTAAAAAGATGTACCCATCTTTGGCAGTTCCACCGCAGGCATATTTGTTTTTTAGATCTTTTGCAACAGTTTCCAAGTTATTTAATTTAGGATCTAATCCCTCAATCATAGTACCTTTTTTCTTGAATCTCCTAGTTTCCAATCGAATAATAATTTTAGTACTATCTTTGGCAAGTTCACCACAAGCACATAGATCTTCTGGAAGACCACAGGTATTACAAATTACTGCCATTCGTTCTAACTAATTTCAATTATACGCACTATTAAGCCTTGTTTGAATATCAAATGGAAAATAGAAATAATTGAGTTGTGTAGAGACATAGTGAAACATTGTCAAAAGATCTTACAAAAAAAGCTGTAGAAATGTTGTTAAACGGAGCAACACTACTTAGTGAACCTTGTCCATATTGCTCAGGTGTACGAGTAATAAAAGAAGGGTATGCCTTATGTATCAGTTGTGGGCGTGAGCCTAAGAAAAAAGAAATTCGTATGGAAAAGGCCTCAGAAGGAGAAAAATCGTCAATCCAAAAAACATTAGAAAAAAAGGTAGAAACACTATCAAAAGAATTAGAGGTAGAACCTGATTATGAAAAGCAGCAAAATATTCTAAAAACCATTAATTTGACATTAGAAACCATAGAGAAAATTAAAGGCAAATAGAGTTAATCTCAAATTATCCCAAAAATGGTTCAGAATTTTAAAGATTTGAATTTTAATTATGGCAAATTAAAAAAAACTAATTTTTAAACTTTGATACTATGATCATCTGGCTATAATACGCTGAAATTCTAATTGCAGTGATTAGTTCGCTTGAAACAAGAAATATTGTAAAGGTGGCATAGTTTGAACGAACATAGACATAAATGATAAGTAACCAATAAACCACAAAAAAATTACAAATGGAAAGATAAAGAAATTTGTTGCAATAAATCCTATTATTCTAGGTGCTACTAATGCCTTCTTACCAGTTGATTTGAATTTTCCTTGTGTGATTCTCTTTTCTAAATTTAGAGAAAACATATCACGTTTAGATGAGAATCGATAAAAATAAAAAACAAATATTCCATAAATGACTATGCCAATTGCAAATCCCATAAGATCATAGATAGATTATTTCGTATCTATTTCTTGAATTAATTCATTAAAATAATCTAAAACAATAATTTCTGAATCTCGAGTGTTTAATACAATTTTCATTATATTCTGATTTTTTAGAATTTTTTCAGATATTAATTCTACCTTCTCGACATTTAAAATTAATTCGTCATCCTTCTGATATGTCTAAAAACTTTGATTGGTCTGATGGGTCATCATATAATATCTAAATGACGTTACTACAACTACCAAAATTAATGAAAAAATGAAACGCTTCAATTAACATAATTTTTTAAAATATTGGTTTCAACTTCTTCCACAATTCTAATATACTAATTTGTCAGATGTTTTATCTTAATTCTCAAGCAATTATTTTTTGTATGTTTATTTTTTGTATGTTTATTTTCTCTAAGTTGTTTTAGAAATTTGCTTTTAAGGGAGAATCAATGTATTAATCTAGTAAGCATTAAGAACAATTATGCCATAATAGTTGGAAGTCATCTTTTTTGTCAGTTTATGATCAAATTTCTAAATGCCAATATATGTTACGGTTGATCCCCCAACTGATAGAAAAATTTCAATGACTACAACGAGTACATTCTTTTAGAATAGAAATACTGCATCTAGTGTTTAATTAAAAAGAATTTATCCAATGTGTTAAAATATCTGAAATCGCATTTAGGCGTATCATGATGCCTATATTTATAATGGATAAAAAAATTAGTATTTTACTTGTTTTTACCCTAGTAGTATCATTTTTTGCTTGGTTTGAAATTACAACCTTTGCAGATTCTGACAAAGATAGTGTAATGGACTCTATTGACAACTGCCCTTTAAATGCCAATTTGGATCAGTTTGATTTTGACTTTGATAAATTGGGAGACGAGTGTGATACTGATGATGATAATGATGGAGTATTAGATTTTATTGATCAGTTTGATTTAGACCAGCTAGAATGGATTGATTTTGACTTTGATGGAATTGGTTCATCCGGAGACCCTGATGACGATAATGATGGTATTGTAGATATTGATGATTCAATCCCTGTACCACCTTCAGAAAAGTTGGCTACAAAATATCTTCAGGACATACACATCTGTGCTGAGATGGTCAATAGTACTAGTCATCTTGTTTGTTATTCTCAGTTTTTTGGCAAGATTGTAAAGAATGAAAAAAACAGCTCTGATGCACTAGAACTATCTATAGCATTATCTAAAATTGGTGCAATAGATGATTGTCATTTTGTATCACATGTAATTGGTCATACTGCATATAATGAAACCAGAGACGTAAGAAAAAGCCTACAAGGGATGGACGGTACTATGTGCAGAGGGGGTTATTTCCACGGAGTATTGGCATCTTATTTCCACAGCATTAATGAATCCAGAGTATCTTTTCCAGATTCATATCAAACAATATGTGATGATTTGATAGGTTCGTCAAGCTATCAAGACTGTATTCATGGTTTGGGACATGGTTTTGTACATTATTTTGAAGGTGATATAGAGTCTTCACTGGAAACATGTCATGAATTATCATTTTATCAAAATATTTTATGTGGGAAAGGCGTCATGATGCAGCATACAGACAACATGCTTACAAAAAACAAAATGTCTGATGATGTGATCTCTAATCTTTGTAATGAAGTACAACTAGAAAGAAATGACTATGTAGAATGTAATAGGTCCACTGGAACTACGCTTGCATTTTTTACTGGACATAATTTTGAAAAAGGCAAAGTACTGTGCAATCTAATTAAAGATGCAGACGCAATGAATTATTGTGTAGAGGGATTGTTATTAGAGATTCAAGATTCAGAAAGATACGAATATGCGCCTCTAACAAAGGATATCAGAGAGAAGTTCCAACCACAGATCATTGAAGGTACTAAAAATATTGATATCAGAAGTCCTGCAATAATATCTAATTTTGAATTTATACCTAAAATTGGGATAATCTCATTTTCAATAGATAGTCCACATTATGTGATATTGTATATACCAAACGAATTTGTTTCATCAAAAATGGCAGTTACGGTTAATGGTAATATCCCAAATCAGTTGGAGATAAAAAATAATGTCTTGGGAGAAGATGTTGCCATGATAAGTTTCGTTCCAAATGAACCTGGAATTATTTTAATCACCCATCTAACTCAGTAATGAGAGGAGGAATCAAAAAGGTTCAAAAGTACAACATACACAAATCTGGATAGATCAATATTGTTTAAACATAATATTTTAAAATCTTGTTGTTTATTCTACTATTACTAGACAAAGCATTGTTTATTGGTCCCATAAAATTGACTAGCTAGTATCAAAAACAATTTTTCAATTTAAATTGATAATATTATGATTTCCAACAAGAAAAATTGGATGCTGTTTATAATTCCATCCAGTATTGCTGCTGAGGGGTTGCACATTGCAATTCCTTTGTTTGTTTTATTTCTTGGAGGAAATGTAGTAGATGTTGGACTCGTAGTTGGACTGCATTATGGATTTTCTTCATTAGGCTCTATTTTTTGGGGTAAAATTATTGATAAATATCAAGTAAAGAAAGGAATTTTGATAATTTGTTTTTCAGTAATTGCTGCAACTAGCTTGGCCATGTATTTTGTATCTGAAATTAATTTTGTTTTCATCCTATCAGCAATTCTGGGATTTTTCATAATTGGGAAAAATCCTGTAACTCAGATTTTAGTTATGGAGTCTGTTCCAAATAACCAATGGGGTGTTTTGTTTTCAAGGATTTCAATTATTGCAAGCTTGGGTAGCCTTTTAGCATTTCTTGTAGGGGTATTATGGGATTCATTTTTTGATCTTAGACCATACTTTATTTTTTGTGCTATGTCTAGCACTATTGCTGCAATACTAAGTATGCTAGTAGAACAGAAGAGCTTTATCGAAAGAGAGACAATTTTGCATTCAATTTATGGTCTAAAACATATTTTCAACTATAACAGATATCACTTTCAAGTAGTATATCAAAGAGTTCCAAAAATTCAGGATTTCAAACACATAATTTCAATTTTCAAAGGTAAAATTTCACATGAGATAGGAATTTTATTTTTTGCAAATTTTTTGTTTTATTTTGGTAGTAACACATACTTTACTGCATTTATTCCATTCTTAAAGAAATATGACTTTACTGACTCGCAAGTTTTTCTAGTGTATATGCTTCAAACTATAACATTACTTGCAATCTTTTTTCTAGTTCCTAGACTAATTGCAAAAATCTCTGAAGAGAGGGCTACACAACTAGCGTATATTCCACGAGTGTTAGGAGTTTTAATCGTTGCCGTGATTTTTCCTCAAGTGATCGGTACAGAATCATTTGTTACGGCAGTAATATCTTCATGCTTGATGGTTGCAGCATTTTCAATATACAGTACTTCAAATTCACTAATTTTATTCAAAGCCATTCCACAAGGATTTGAAGGTACATACTTGGGTGTGAATAGCTTTATGATTGGAATAGGGATATTGTTAGGTTCTTTGACTGCGGGATTTATTTCAAGTGCATTAAGTTACTCCGTATCTTTTGGCATTGCAGTAGTTTTGATAGTGTTATCACTTCTAATGTTTAGACTTTATTTAAAACACGTATTGTCGCATAAGGCTATTGACTAAATTAGCAACAATATTGTCTGATTAATCGTTAAATATTTTGATTTTGAATCTATACCTATCTGATCCATTTCTAACCAAAAATAGTAAGCAGAATACCCCAGAACTCGAACTCAGATCAAGTAAAATTAAGAATAAATTGAACTTAAGGTCAGATTTTGCTTCATGAATAAAGTTTTTATGTTAAAATTCTTGATGACGAATCATAATGAGTAGCAATAAAAAATCAGCACCACTGCCAGCATCAAGTGGAGGCCTCATGAGGTTCTTTGAGGATGAGACAAAGGGATTTAAAATAGATCCAAAAATAGTGGTATCAATTCCAATTAGTTTAATTGTAGTTTCATGGGTAATTGATGTATTCCTATCTCCGTGAGAAAATGGAAAAAGAGTCAGATGACGTTTCAAACATACATAACAGGTTTTCCCTTACTCTAGTTAATCCATCATCACATTATTTTTCACTAGCAATATCATTGATAGTGGCAGCAGTAACAGTTCTTGGCATATATTTTGGTTATTTGGGTTATTTGGGATTTGAAGAAAATTGGTATAGATTACCATTAGTTTTAGGAGTATTATTTTTAACACAGTTATTAGACACACAATTTACAAAGAAAAAAGAATATTCGAAATCATTACACTCATCTCTTTTTGGAAACATGTTGTGGACAGTCACACTTATGATGGGACTACTTTCAAGTGTGGTATTATCAAAAGACATTGAATTATTCTTTATAACTTTTGGAATGTTTTTGTTTGCTAGTTTTAGAATAGGAATTTACACAACAACTCTTGGAGTCAGTCTCAAAAAAGCTTGGGCGATTTGTTTTATTCAGCCCCTAGCAATGTATTTGATGTTAATTCCACAAGATATGTGGATTACAATATTGAGTGAGCCAGTTGGATTAGGTTACGGAGTATCTTTTATGATAATTGCAAGTGTGTGGTCAATTTTAACAGATAGAGCAGGAAGGCCGGGAATGGAAAGTACGCATAAAACTATTCAAGCATATCTTGCATCACAAGGAAATGATTTTGAAGATGCTGAGAAATTAATGGAACAACATTCAAAGGAAACCCAGGTATCAACATCACAGATAAAACTATCATCACAAATGAACGGAAATGAATTTCGAATGGTGCTACCAGAAATACATCCGGGGCCTTATCATCCAGTTGGAGGGAGTAACATCCCATATCTAATTTACAAAAACTTGTCATCATCAGCAATGGTCATGCATAGTATTTCAGATCATTCTCTTAACCTACCATCAAGAAATGAAGTAGAGAATTATCTCAAAAATTTAGAAAATAATGAAATCAAGGAAGAAGGTGTACAATGTACAGAGCCAGTAACAGTGCAGATTAACAAGGCAAGAGTAACTGGACTACTTTTTGGAAATAATCCATTGTTATTTTTATCATTATCACCACATGGAATGGAAGACATTCCAAGCTACATGAAAACAGAGATTGAGCAATATGCAAAAAATCGAAATTATTCTAGAATAATGATAGTAGACTGCCATAATGCCATGGGTGATGAGATTTCTAAAGAAGATGGTCAAGACATGTTAAAAGCCGCAAAATCATGTCTAGATACTCTAATTACAAAAGATAATTTTCCCATTGAATTTGGCTATGCAAATTCTGATGACATGGATGTGTGGGCAGAAGATTTGGGATTAGGAGGACTAGGTATTGTTTGTCTTAAAATCAATAATAAAAAATATTTTCTTGGGTGGGCAGATGCCAATAATATGGAAAACGGGGTAAGAGAAAAAATCATAGAGAATTTTGCAAATAATAATTATCAATTACTTGAGATCTGTACATCAGATACACATTATGCCCCTGTTAAAGCACGGAATAGAAATGGATACTATCAATTAGGACTGATCACAAGTGCAGACAAACTTTCAAAATGGTTTCTTGAGATTACAAAAAAAGCTGAAGCAACGATCACAATAGCAAAATTTGAGATTTTAGAAAGTCAGAGCGAAGTAAAAGTTATGGGTCAGACCATATACGAAGATTATTCTAAAGCATTAGATAATTCATTAAAAATTACAAAGAGTTTTGTTATTGGAAGTCTCTTGTTATTCATAACGAGTCTTTTTCTATAGTAGTCATTTGATCAAGATTTCCATAAAACTCATCAATAAATGAGGATAGTTGAAAAATAGGAACAATTGGAACATTTTCAATAAAATCTATTTTATCCTGATACAATGTAACAATTACAGGTACTGCCATAGCACCGGGGGTTTTAGAAATATAATGTTTGGTTCTTTCAATTTGTTTTTTTACAGCAGTGGATAATAAAGAGACACTATAGCGTTTCCAGTGTTTACAATCGATTAAAATTGCAATACCTAACCTGATTCCAACAACATCAATTTCCATTCGAGGTTTAGTTAGAATTAAATTTTTTATTACTGCAAAATTTTTTGAAGATAAAATTTCTGCAGTTAAACCTTCAAAATCTTTCCAATCTAAAGAGACAGATACTTCATCTATAGGGGAACCTTTTTCAAGCAAAGCAATGGCGATTTTTAATTTATCTCCATCTTCAAAATAATATGTGTTATCTTGTTTTGTTCCAATATTATTTTTGATAAATTCATCTAAAATCATTTCAGAATCAATTAAATTCATTTTTGTGACTGCAGAGAAATCTTGTGTAGACACTCCACCTTGTATTATTCCATTCAAACAAGTAATCATTTTTGGATAAATTTTCAATTGTAAGTTTTGATTCACATTAGAAATATAGGTTTTAGTCCTAATAACATCGGGGTATTATGATATAGGTTTTATTATATGTTTTAGAAAACAGGGTTATGAAAAAATTGCTAGTGATCATACTAGCACTTTCAATTACATTTAGCATATACAATGAATCATTTGCAGAAAAAGCCACATTTTTTGATTCAGTTAAATTCATTCAGTATTTAGATGAAAATACAGCATTAGAAGAAGTGCGAAACGGAAATCTCGATATATATTATGACAGAATTTCTCCAGACAGATTAGAAAATCATCAAGCACGTGAAGGATTGCAGGTATTTGATTCAACTGGTAGGTCATACAGTATATTGGTAAACCCTGCAGAGTCTAAAGAATTTAATCCATTTTCAAGCAAGGAGATAAGATTTGCTCTTAATTATTTAATAGACAGAAAATTAATTGTGAACGAGTTAATGGGAGGGTATGGTTCACCAATTATTTCATACTACAACCCTTCAGATCCAGAATATCTAACAGTAATTGAACAACTTGAGATGTTTAATTTCAAGTATAATCCCACATTTGCAAATGAAGTAATTTCAAAAATATTAAATGAGAAAGGAGCCATAAAAATTGGAAATAAATGGCAAATTAATGAAAAACAAATAGAGATTAAAATTTTTATCAGAAGCGACGATCCAATTAGAAAAGCAATTGGCGAAGTATTAGCAGCAGAATTAGAAAAAATTGGATTTACATTAAAAAAAGATTTCGGGGATTTAAATAAAGCATTTGTTGTTGTTTACGGTTCAGACCCAGCTGAACTAAAATGGAATATATACACAGAAGGGTGGGGGCATTCAGCATTTGTACGGTATGATTCTGTTGGGCTAGGACAAATGTATTCACCTTGGTTTTCATATATGCCTGGATTTAATAATCCGTCATTTTGGAATTATCAAAATAAAAATTTAGATGAACTTACTCAAAAAATATACACCAGTGATTTTGAAACATCAGAGAAAAGATCACAGATAATCCAGAAAGCTGTTAAAGAAGGAATTAACGAAGGTGTAAGAATTTTTGTAGCAAGCAAAATAGATCAATATGTTGCAAACAAAAAAATCAGCGGAATTGTTAATGATTTTGGAGCAGGGGTGCCAAGCAGATTTACTCCAATTAATGCAAAAAGTGATCACAGTGAATTAAAAATAGGTGTAAAACAAATCTATCAAGGCGCTTGGAATCCTGTAATGGGACTAACAGATAGCTACAGTAGACATATTTGGGATATTGTCTCAGATCCTGCAACATTCAAGCATCCATTTACTGGTGAAACATTTCCAGTCAGAACAAAATGGCAGGTTGAAACTTCAGGTCCAAATGATAAATTGAGTGTTCCCAAGGAAGCAAAAATATGGAATCCGTTATTACAAAAATGGGGAAATGTGGAAGAAGGAACACTTGCAACAAGTAAGGTAACATTTGATTTTGATTTTAGTAATTGGCATAATGGAGAAAAAATGGACATACATGATATTTTACATTCACTTTATTTTACAATTGAGTGGGGGACCCAGATTGATGAAAATGATAAAACGTTTGATACAGAGTTCACTCCTAGAGCAGCTCAAAGTATTCAGACACTTATTGGAATAAACCCAATTGATGAGGATACAATTGAAGTTTACGTCAATTATTGGCATTTTGATGAAGGTGAGATAGCTGATTGGGCAGTATTATGGAGTTTAGTACCATGGGAAATTACATCAGCCATGGAAAAGGCAGTAATTGATGGAAAAGTTTCATTTTCAAGATCAGAATCCACTAATAAAAATGTGAATTGGTTATCATTAATAATTCCAAACGATGCAAAGATTATCAGAGATTATTTACTAGAATTTAAAAATTCAAAATTCATACCACAGTCATTAAAAGAAAGTAATCAAAATTTTGAATATTACCAAAAAAGATATGATACATCAATTAAATGGATTGAAGAAAAAAATCATGCAGTTATCAGTAATGGTCCATTCTATCTAGATTCATATTCACCAGAATCACGAACGATCAAAGTTACGACATTTGATGATGATTCTTATCCATTTAAAATAGGGAAATGGTCTGAATTTGAAAAACCACAACTCCCATCTATAAAAAAAATAGAGATGGAAGAAATAATTAAAAAAGGAGAGATACTTAATTTGATAGTCAATGTCGAAAACTCTGATTATGTATTATATTTTTTAACAAATTCTGAAGGAGAAAAAATCAAATCAGAAACACTTGAAGTTACAAACAATAATGTGATCATTAACATCCCTTCTGAAAGCACATATAATTTAGAGATAGGTGCAAACAATATCAAGATATTTGCAATTTCAAATTCAATACTAAAACCTGATTTTTATGAATCGAGCTTTCTTGTAACTAACAATAATACAAAGATACCAGAAAAGACGAATGGCAATATAAAATTCTCTGAAAATAATTCAGAGAATTGGATTTGGATCATACCAATTATAAGTATTTTAGGAATTTTGATCTATCTAAAAAAACGAAATCACAATAAGCCATAACATTTGAGAATACCATCAATTTGATCTTCATTATCAAGTTTCAAGTATTCCTCCAATAGATTTTGATTAAGCTCGTAGAAAGTGTGACCCCATTTGAATTTGTTAAGTAATTCTAAACTTTGTTCTTTAAAACCTAAAATAAATAATGAAGCAGATAATGCTTCAACAGTAGTTAATTTGTTTAGTCTTGCATAATTAAGAGGGTTTCCGGCAAGGAGTGGTGGAAGTTTTCTTTTAATACCAGCAAATTTTTTAGAAAATGCCTGATCAGCTAGATTCCAAGAACAATCAATTCCAACAATGGAGTGAATTAATGATTTATCTTTAGGCAGCAAAGTTTTTTCAGAGAATGGATCCAAAACTAATCCCTTACGACTAATTTTTTTAATATTTTGAGCAAGTCCAAATTTAACCATTTTAGCTGCTGTACATTTTTTTGGATCATCCTGATAAAACATTAAAACTTGTAATTTCATTTTAATCAACAGTTAGATAAGAACTATTTTGAACTTACTCTAAAGTTTTGTACGTTATCTTGTAATAAAACCGTGAAATCTGATCATCATCTTTGAGTATTTCAACAGTCCAAGTTTCATTGGGTAAAAATTCATCAGAAGACTCTGGCAAAATACTAAATTTTTCAAGACGTGCATCTGAACCACTATATCTAACATTCAGATGATTTCCATCAACTTCTATAGTTTGGTAGATTTGTCCAGGAGTTCTAGTAGATTCATGTACCAAGCAATCATTATCACTAGGACCAATAACACAGATTCCACTGGAAGTAGAAACCTTAAGATCTACAAATGATTCATCTCCTCGTACTGAAGTTATCAAGGAACCAGCAAGTACTTTAGGCGCAATAGATGCAATATCAGTAGTTTTTTCTTCAGTCAATATAGATATCGTATTTTCAGAGATTCTATTTTCCCTCTCAATTACAGTACTAGGTTTAATGGCTAGTGGTTTTTCTACAACATCAAATAAAATAGATTTAGTTTCAAAACCGGAATCAACTGTTATCTCATAAGAGCCAATTGCAGAAAAAGTGTCAGGAATTACAAATTGATAAGTAAATGATCCAGAAGAACTTGGGCGAATTGTAGTTACAGGGCCAGTATGTTTACCGCAATTAAATGTACCACAAGTAATTTGTGAGTCAGATTTTTTGATTATACTAACATCAAATTTTTCAATATAGATCAACTTGTTTGGTTTTCCATTGATTTCCACTACATCACCAGGATAGTATTGGGTTTTATCGGTAGACAGTAAAAGAGTCACGGGTTTGTCAACACCAAGTGCATAATCATTTGCAACACTAAAAGTTGATTCACTACGTGCACTTCCATAAAGAGCTTTTATAGAATATGTCCCTTCAGGGAATACTGGTATTGGTAATTCAAAGAGACTGGTGAATTCTCCACCCTGATTAGGATAAACAGCAGATTCGTAAATTTGTTTTGCTGGGAATGAACCATCCAATACCTTAATTGTAACTCGCTGAGTAACAACAAGTCCCTCATCACCTTGTGTACGCTTTAGAACATTTCCTACAACTTTGAGTTTTTCTCCTGCCTGATACAATGATTTTTCAGTAGTTACGTATAGAGGAGATGTACTTAGAGTATCATTTTCTGGATCCTCGGAGACTTTGAAGAAAAGAGAGGTGCTCTCACTGCTAGTTGATACTTTAATTTTGTAAACTCCAAAATTAGATTTGACTACATCTTTTCCCGTATTGACTTTGATATTCTGTACTTTTTCTGCAACAGGCGCAGTCCAAGACCAGGAGAAACGTTGATTATCAATAGTGGCTCCAGAAAGAACTTTTGTTCCATCAGGTTTTGTCAATGTAATAGTTACGGAAGCAGCACCTGTAGGAGGCATAATTCCAGTTAAATGAACAGTTTCACCTAGACCGTATACGTCTTTATCAACAGATATTATTGCACCATCTTTCAAATCAAGTGGATTAATTACCGAAAATGTTTTTGTTGCAACATGATTTGAAAATTGAGATTTTATGACATAGTTTCCTTCTGTAAATACACTTCTTGTCACATCTAAATTAAGCAAATAATTTCCAGATGTTTCAGGAATTGCTGTAAAAACATATGCAACAGCCACGTCATCGCTATATTTTGTTTGTGTACCAGATAAAGCCGTGATCTTTAACGGGGTTCCATCTTCATGTGAAATAGAAATTTTTACAGGTACGCCGGTTTTATAACTTGAATTACTGAGTGGATCTTTTATGAAACCACTAATAACCATTTTATCTCCAGGTTCATAAACTTCTTTATCAGAATTAACTGTCAATGATGAATCAGAATCTACAAAACTCTCAGGATTGGAAACTACATGGATAATACTAGTTGCAGTACCAATACTTTTTGAAACGGTGATTTTATAATCACCTAATCGTAATTTATTGTCTGGAATTGTAAAACTATAAGCAAATGATCCATCACCCATAATTCTCACACCATCAGAAATCTTAAATCCAGAATTGCTGCCAGTAGAAGAACTTCCTATCGAAGATTGTTTTGTTTGAACAATCTCCAAATCCAAAGTGTTAACCCATTGCTGGTTTAGTCTACCAGTAATTTTGACTTGATCACCAAGAGCATAGGCTACCTTATCAGTCCAAATTGAAATTGGTACAGATTCTTTAATATCCTCTACTACATCAAAATTAACAGAGGTAGATTTACCTGAATATTCAGCATAAATTTCATAAGTTCCATAGACAGGTGTTACTGTGGATACATAGAAAGTAGTTTTGAATTCACCATTAGTTGGATATAGATTTCCAACAGATACAACTTTGTTGTTAGAATTTTTTACAATCAATTTCATTCCCTCAAGAGGGATAATGTTTGAAGCATTTCCAGTGATTGTAACTGATTGGCCTGGAATGTATTGCGAGTTATCAGTGAATATGCTAAGCGAATCTTCAGCCTTTATTACTTGATCAGGAGTTTCATAACCTACAGAAAAGTCAGTACTAGCATGTGCACCGGCATATGTGACAGATACATTGTATATTCCTTCATAAATTCCTAAAACTTGTCGTAGACTAAGTGTTGCTTTATAATTAAGATTAAGATCAGGATACATAGTCATAACCTTGTTAAAATTTGGACCAGTGATAGTGATGGTAATTTGTTGAGGTTGAAAATATGGTTTCACAATAAAAACTTGTTCAGATACACTACCACGAATTATAGCAGTTTCACCAAACAGATAAAAATCTTTTTCAGATGAAACAGAGACAGTAACATCATTTGATTCTTGAGTATTAACAAATTTGCCATTAGATGAACCAGCAGTTGATTTTGCGAATTTCCAATCAGTTAAAGTATCCAAGTCATAACCATCATAGATTCTCTGCCAAGATGTAAAATCATTTTTGATATCAGTAAGTATAGAAGTTTTATCAATGACAACACCATTTTTGTCTCTAAGTTCAACAGATTCATTAGAATCAGTAAACCAAAGATTTTGATAAGAATAAGTTAAAAATTGTCCAGATTTAATTACAGTTCCACTTGGTATGGTCATTGTTTTTTTCAAAACTGTAGTCGAGGCAATTTTCCAACCACCCAAATCAACATTAGCATCTGTAGGGTTATAGAGTTCCACCCATTCAGTAATAGATGTTGAATCATTTCCTGGTGGATTGATATCTACTTCATTGATTACGACATGATCAGCGGTTTGAGCATATACAGGTACGATAATTCCCACAAGCAAAAAAAGACAAAATACTAAAGGTAGATTACGATTCATTATTGCTTCCTGATAAGATGATTTAAAAGCCTCATTTTAGAATGGAATTGAGCAAAAGTTGAGCTTGTTGTTAAAGTTGACCTCAATTGTATGACTTTTTGTGGATTTTTCATGTCTAAATTACAATTTTTTGGTATTTAGATGACACGTAGGATTGATCCGAATAGAAAAGGCGTTAAATATTAGATAAAATCAAAGGATTGGTAAAAAACCAGACTCAGTTAAAGATTTTAATCCAATAAATGAAACACAATCAAAAGCCTGAATTTCTTTATAACGATCTAATTTCATCCAAGCATCTCATCAACAAGTACCTTGAATGTTCCATATGGCTGTGCGCCAGTTATCATTTCAGCTTGTCCCTCTTGAGGAATTATGATGAATGTTGGAGTAGATCTTACCCCTGCATCTGATGCAATTTTTTTGTTCTCATTTACCTGTTGCTCATATTTTTTAGAGTCAAGGCATTCATTGAATGAATCTACATCAAGACCATTAATTCCAGTCACCAACAACTTTAGATTCTCCGAATTTGCCCAACCATCATTTTCATGTCCCTGATTTGCATATACAAAATCATGATATTCCCAGTATAGATCTTGCTCCGCTGCACAATAACTTCCAGCATGGATGGTTATAGAGTCTGGCCCAATAATGGCAAAATCAACGTAGATGAGACTTACCTTGCCAGTTTCAATTAGGTTTTGCACTATTACAGGTTTGGTATTCTCATTCCATCTCTTGCAAAACGGGCATTGATAGTCACCAAATTCTATAATGGTGACAGGTGAGGATAGATCTCCTAGAACAGGAGAGCCATTTCTTGTATCTAATGATAGTTTGGTGGCTCTAGGATTGTCTGCCTTGATCGAATCTGGATTCATTGCAGCTGCAGTAATACCCACAGCAATCACTACTGCAATTATTCCAATTATTATGAACTTGGTTTTTGAGTTTTCAGAAGGTTTTGTCTTTCTGTTTCTCTTTCCCATACCGTCAATTTGTTGTGGGTATTAAAAGAATTTATCCAAAAAGAATGAATTACATATATTATTCTCCAAAGCATAACTGAGAAATTACGCACTACAAGCAAATTAGCTAAATAGTATTTCTTGGTAGTTTTAATAAGGCATTGAATTGATATAAAAAGGATTTTCTTGTATCTAAGATTTTGGTTTCAATATAGTACAAGTATTATTTTAAAGGTTTTTTTGCATCTTCAATTTGATTTGTATGTACATAGACATTTCCATTATCGTCGTAATCACATATTTTAAAAGGATAAAAAAATAATCTAATTTTTTAGTTTTAAGACACTTAAGAAAATTATTCTTTGGAGCAATCACAATTTGAACACATCTTATTGATAATTTTAGAACCACATTCCATACATATGCCCTCACCTACATCTGCACGTATGGATTTGCGCTTTTTTCCAACGTAGAGTTTAATTCCAAAATACATAAGAATTACTATGATAGCTGCATAAACAGGGGCCATGAATGGAATCAGACCAATCATAAATAGAAAGAGACCTACAATCAAAACAATTTCTCGCCTTTCAAATTTCAATAAAATCAAAATGATGTCAAATCGATAAAAACATGCCGGAGCTCAGTGCCATTAGTTTACTTCATTTTAAAGTCATTACTCTAACTCATCTTCATTGCTCGGCAATTAATCTAGAAGATAATTTCTTTATAAGATAACAAAATGGTGGGATCGGAGAGATTTGAACACTCGACCTCTGCGTCCCAAACGCAGAATCATACCAAGCTAGACCACGATCCCAGTATGCCATAAAAATTGCCCAATTTAAGCTTCACAGATAATAATTTGAGCAAATTTTGAAGATATTATTGCTGTTTTTAGAGTTTTAAGAAATAAAATGTATCAATCTAATGAATTGTAATAATCCCAATCTCATGCCAATAAAATTTACTATTATTTCATGGTTCAAATTCGATTGATCATTACATGCATGTGGCCATAATTATGGAGACATAATCCATACTTGCCTGGAAATTAAAGGGATTTAAAAGATCACTCATCATAGATAAAAAATTCATTAGCATTGAAATTTTAGTTAACATATGACAAAAAATGCCATCATACTTCACAAAAAACTAAAAGGTAAAATCTACATTGAAAGCAAAATTCCCAAAATAACAAATGAGAATTTGCAACTCATTTACACCCCAGGCGTAGCAACAGTATGTAAGGAAATTCTTAACAATCCCAATCAGAAATATCATTTAACCACCAAGGGAAATAATGTTGCAATAATTACTGACGGAACTAGAATCTTAGGACTAGGTGATATTGGTCCGGATGCGGCGTTGCCTGTAATGGAGGGAAAGTCAGTGTTGTACAGAGAATATGGAAAAATTAACGCTTATCCAATATGCCTTAACACTACTGACAAGAAAAAAATCATCGATACAATAATTGCGATAGAACCTATGTTTGGTGCAATAAACCTAGAGGACATTGAATCACCAAAGGTGCTTGATATTTCAAATGAAATTGTAAAAAAACTATCAATACCAGTGTTCCACGATGACAGACACGGAACAGCGATTGTGGTTCTAGCAGCCATGATAAATTCGCTAAAAATAATGAGTAAAAAAATATCAGAGATCAAAGTAGTAATAGTTGGTGCAGGTTCTGCAGGGTATGGTATTGCCAAACTGTTAAATTTTGCTGGCTGTAAAAATATCATTGTGCTAGACTCCAAAGGAGCAATACATAAAAAAAGAAAAACCAACATGAACAAATACAAACTAGAACTTGCGCAATTTACAAATCAAAAAGAAGTAGGATATCTTGAGGATGTAATAAAAAAAGCAGATGTATTCATCGGAGTATCTGGAATCAAGAATCTCCTAAAACCTAGAATGATCAAAGAGATGAATGAAAGTCCAATAGTATTTGCACTTACAAACCCCGAACCTGAGATAGATCCCAATATGGCAAAAAAATATGGTGCAAGTGTAGTTGCTACTGGAAGCTTCAGATATGAAAACAAGGTGAATAATGCCCTGGTTTTTCCGTATCTGATGAGGTCAATATTAGATTTGAAGATACAAAAGGTAACTCTAGAAATATTATACGTTACTGCTTTAGCAATTGCCAATACTGTACCAAAAAACAAGCTTGCCGAAAATCACATAATTCCCTCAATCAATGACAAAAACCTACAAAAAAATATTACCAAATCTTTAACAAATATCTAGTATTTCAAATACTGAATTTAAAAGATTGAATTTACAAGTTGAAGGGAAGCCTCAAATTAAGCCCAATGTGGAGGTTAGGTGCATATAATAACTCAAATCAAATCGGTAGATAATCATTTTAAAGGTAGTTAAAAAAGCGAAAATATGGTAATCGAGGAATATATCAAGGCAGGTAAGATTGCATCAGAAGTAAGAGAGATGGTTCGAAAAAAGAATTGGGTTGGCAAGTCAGTTTATGATATTTGTGAGGAAGTTGAAAATGAGATTAAAAAAAGAGGAGCAGGATGTGCTTTCCCAGTAAATGCAAGTATCAACGAGGTTGCTGCACATTATACTGCAGAGCCAAATGATCCTATCACGATCAAAGACACAGATTTGATAAAGATTGATCTTGGTGCACAAATTAATGGGTACATTGCAGATACTGCGGTTACTGTCTGTTACGACGTACAGTTTGATAGTCTAGTTCAAGCCGCAGAAGAGGCATTGGCAAATGCAATGTCCATGGTAAAAACAGGAGTCAAGGCAAGCGATATTGGACGTACCATAGAAACTACAATTAAAAAAAGAGGGTTCAAACCAATTGCAAACCTTAGTGGACATTCATTGGATCAATACACAATACATGCGGGAAAATCAATTCCAAATATTTGGTCAATTGGGGGATTTTCACTTTCAGAGAATTCAGCCTATGCATGTGAACCATTTGTAACAACAGAACAAGGAGGAGGGTTTGTAAGAAACGGAAAAATAAAAAATATTTTTGCGCTTAATTCACGAAAGAAAACAAAGAACGAAGAAGCAGATAAACTTCTGGATTTTATTTGGAATAATTTTAACATGCTGCCATTTGCTTTGAGATGGCTAGTAAAAGATTGGGAAGAAAAGAAAGCAAGAGAATTATTACATGTGTTAATTAACAAGAAAGCTGTTCAAGCATATCCAATTCTGATCGAAGTAAACGAACAAAAAGTTGCTCAAGCAGAACATACATTCATACCCAATGAAAACGGGGCAACAGTTACAACTCAGATCCAATAAAAATACAAAAGTACATGAGATAATTTGAGTGATGAAGTAAGACCTTGTCCGCAATGTGGGGGATTTATGTTCAAAGAACAAGGAGAGAGCATATCATGGTTTTGTCCTTCATGTAATGTAAAATTTAGAACAAAATAATCCAATCATCCATCTAAAGGTTCGCCAAATATTTTTTCAATACTAGTGAGATTACCACATGAAATGCATTTTGAAGACATAGTGAATAATGTATCACCCTCTGAGAATGCTCGTTTTTTCATAGCATTGCATTTAGTACATTTTTCAACAGTAAATGCCATAACAATTTTTTTTTTCTTTGAGAAATTCATTGTGGAACTCCTACTGTATTACCTACACCAATTATCACCAGAGATTGGCCAGGTTTAGTATTTTCGCGAATCATCTCATAGAGTTGTGAGCGGGCATTATCTGCAGTATCAGCTATATCTTTTGTCATCAAAGTTATTGCCTCTTTTACAGATTGTTTAATCACAATAGAAAAGATTGGTATCTGATGAGATGTGGCAATATCTTCAATCTGAAATCTTTCAGTTCCAATTCCACCTATTGCCGCACCAAAACCTCTTGCAACAGATGCGGAATCCTCACCTTCCAATTTTAATGCAGCATCAATCATAATTATTGCATCAAGTTTGTTTCTAGAAATAAGATTTTCCAATGCATCAGCAGGCCTACCCACTGTAGAGCTAGGTCCTTCAGCTTTTAAAAGAAATAATGTTCTATCCTCGAAATCAATTTTTGCAAGACTGGTCTGAAATGCGATTGATTCTTTGGAATTATTTAACATCATTTTTCCGACAACCATTGGACCTATTCCATCTCCAATTGGTTGACCCAGTTTAAATGGAGAAATTGCATCCCTCATGGCCTCTGCCTGTTCCATTATGAATGGGAGAATCATCTGTAGAGGTAAAATCAGCGGATAATTGTTTTGTTTTTTTGCAGTCAGAAACATGTGATTGATTATTTTATAGATCATTTGTAATGAGGAAGATATTTCAAGTAAAGTTTGAACTTTGGCTAATTCATAATTATTGATTTCTGGAGAAAGTAATTTTACATGTTCTCTACTATAGTCCTCTCTTGATCTAACAGTATGTCTAACTTTGTCAACTATACCATTAGGATCCATATCAACTGGCATGATTGTAAAATAATCTAAAAATTGATCAATTTTTTTTGTAGGATCATTCTTTGGATTCAAATTATTTTTTACATAATTAATTAATTCAGAACGAGATTCGGATCTAAAACCATCTAGTTTTTTGATTGCTTTATTGAGTTCATTAGAAGTAACAAGTAATTGAATTCTTTGACCATAAAAAATAAAAAGAACTATTGGAAGGATCCAAATTAGCATCATTATAGGATTTGTTTCATCATTCATTGCAAACAATTGATCAAAATCAAAATTTGTAAAATTCACTAAATTCATCACCTGCCAATTCCAAATTAAACCATTCGTCAGAAGGGTAAAAAATAGTAAAAAATGAATAACAAGAGTCAAAATAATGGCGAGTGCTTTTATTATAGTTCAAATATAAAAAAATCCGAATATGCCACAAACAAAACCTATCATAAGCGTGGAAAATGTTGTAGCATCCGCAGACGTTATGCAAAAAATGGATTTGAATGAAATTACAAAAACATTTCCAGATGTGGAGTATCATCCAGATCAATTTCCAGGACTGGTTTTTCGACTAAAAACTCCAAAAACGGCAACATTGATCTTCACATCAGGTAAAATGGTATGTACAGGCTCCAAATCTGAAGAAATGGCAAGAAAAGCAGTGAAAACAGTTGTGCAGAAACTCAGAAAAGGAGGCATCAAAGTAAAAAAAGACGCAGTAGTTACAATTCAAAACATTGTAGCTTCAATCAATTTAGGTGGAAAGATTCACTTAGAGCAAGCAGCAAGAACATTGCCACGAAGCATGTATGAACCAGAACAGTTTCCGGGACTAATTCATAGAATGCTAGACCCAAAAACAGTAATTTTGTTATTTTCATCAGGGAAACTTGTTTGTACAGGTGCTAAACAAGAACCAGATGTATATAGATCAGTAAATAATTTGCATGCGTTACTCGAAGAAAAAGATTTGATGATTTATGACTGATCGCATAAAATCAATATTATATTATTTAATTAAAACTCAAAGAATTAACACATAGCAACATAGACAAGGTACAAACCAAGATCAATCTTGATCTTGGAATTAGACTATTCAAAATTACTTTTCAAAAAATAAATAAATTATTTTATTGGACTTCCAAGAGGAACATCTTCTGTCACAGTTAACCAAAAGGGCTTATCATCAACATCAGCTGCCAGTAACATTGCATTTGATTCAACTCCCGCCATCTTTTTTGGTTCAAGATTTGCAACAACAATGACGGTTTTACCCACAATATCTTCAGGTTTATAGTATTGTGCACCACCAATTATCACATCACGTTGATCACCATTTCCCAAATCAATTAGACCTTTAACGATCCTGGATTTACCTTCTATGGGTTCAGTTGCAATGATTTTTGCAACTCTAATGTCGATCTTTGCAAAGTCATCATACGATATAGTCAACATAATAAACCCTAATTTTCCCGCTTAAAATCAATTTCCAATTTATTGTAATTCCTTTTTGTTAATCCCAGAAGTTTCAATTTCATATCTTAATGCTGCCGGCATTTCCATGTATTTTTTGTTGACAAGTTCGATTATTTGGTCTTCAGGAACATGAACTTTTGCTAGTAATTTCCCTCTTTGATGAGCATACGCATTTTTCCAAAACCCAGCACCATCAAAAGTTTCAATTTTTGGCATGTATTTTGTAGGTTTCATTTTCTTTTAAATTTAAAGTGACTGTGACGGAAGAGTGGCAAACGCCATTGGAACTGGAGTTACTGTTCCGGATTTTAGGCATGTTGCCCATCACAGTCTACTACAAGTCGTACAGGAATCTAATATATTTAATGCGGAATTAGTATAAAACATGGCTACAATAGAAGTTGAGGTGGAAATTAATGCCTCAGTAGACAAAGTGTGGGATATTGTTTCAGACATGGATAATGAACCAAAGTTTTGGAAAGGAACAAAAGAAGTTAGAAACATATCCAAAGACGCAAACATCATCAACAGAGAAGTTACAATAGTTTTCAGAGATCAAAAATGCCTACAGGAGGTTAAACTTGAACCAAAAGAAAAGATAATAGTCAAATTTACAAAAGGCATCATAAACGGAGAAAAGATTATTGTGTTAATGCCTAAAGGAGAAAAAACTTTACTTCGTACAATTTGGGATGTCAAATTATCAGGTATGATGGGAATGTTTACAGGAATTATAAAAAATCACATCAAAAGTGGTACAGAACAAGCAATGCAAAGCATCAAAAAAGAAGCAGAGTGATAATATATGGAAATAATTTTAGATTTTTTCAATTATGGATTAACGGCAATTTTAATTGGAATTTCTGGAGCTTGGATATTTCTCATCAAATCCATTATTGAATCAGTGAAATTAACACCATATCTAGATAAATTTGAGAATACGTCCAGATCAACTCCCAAAGTTTCAGTTATTCTACCAGCAAGAAATGAGGAGGAGTTTCTAGGAAAATGTTTAGAATCATTGTTAGAACAAGACTATGAAAATTATGAGATCATAGTAATAGATGATTCATCAGAGGACTCTACAGGAAAAATAATTTGCCAATATGCTAAGAAAAACTCCAAAATAATTCATGTGTCTGCAAGACCAAAACCTGAAGGATGGATGGGTAAAAACTGGGCATGTATGGAAGGATATAGAAAAGTAACTGGAGAACTTTTGTTATTTACAGATGCAGACACAAAACATTCTAAAAATACCATATCGTTAGCAGTAGCACATTTAATTTCATTTAATTTAGATGCATTGTCTACCATTCCAAAAATGTTAACATTTGATTTTTGGACAAAAATATCACTTCCAATGATATCCACATTTTTACACACTAGATTTTCTGCACTAAATGTAAACAATCCTTCAAAGAAAACAGCATATTTCTTTGGAAGTTTTTTCATCATGAAAAAAAATACATATGATGAGATAGGAATGCATGAAGGAGTAAAACACGAAATTATTGAAGATGGTGCACTTGGTAAAAAAACAAAGGATCTTGGATATAAAATAAAAATAGTTAGAGGAGAGCACCTTATTCATGCTGTTTGGGCACGAGATAAAATCACGTTATGGAATGCATTAAAAAGATTAATGGTTCCTCTGTATCTTCAAAGTGAAAAGATTGCGATAGGAAGTTTCTTTGCAACATTATTTTTGTTGTTTGTGCCATTTCCAATATTTGTAACTTCAGTGCTTTTACCTGCAGAAACAATATCTGCAAAAATGCTTTGTGTTGCAGCAGCTCTTGCATCATTTTTGATTTATGTGGCTGCAATTATTGAAACCAAATTTTTACTCGAATTAAGATTAATCCATGCATTATTTGCCCCATTAGGAGGTTTGGTGGTGGTTTTAGGATTTTTGAGCGGATTACTTCAGGCAAAAAAATCATCATCAGTTTCATGGAGAGGAAGAAATTATTCAATGAAAGATCATACTCAAAGTTCAATCAGTGTATAGCAAGCCTTTTAGATAGAAAACAAGAAATTAAAAAATCGTGGACAAATCAAGTGTATTTGTAGGTGGAGTTGTTGGAGCAGCAATAGTTGTAGTCATTGTTGCGGCACTATTTGTTTCACCGCCAATATCACAAAAATCAGATATTGTAATTAGCAAAGAAAATACATCTAGTGCATTAGCAGAAATATCGCCAAATTATTCGGGGTTATCGCTAATTGAAATTTTTGAAAAATCAGAATCAGGAGTAGTAAGAGTCAATGTACAACGAAATGATACAAGTGAGAGAGTAGGAGGGGTTGGTTCAGGTTTTGTGTTTGATAAAAAAGGACATATAATAACAAACGCTCATGTTATTAAAAATGCAGTAAAAATGGCAGTCACATTCCTTGATGGTAGATCATATAATGCAGAAATCATCGGTGTTGACGAATATACAGACATTGCAGTGATCAAAGTAAATGCAGATTTGAGTCTCTTACACCCACTTTCACTAGGAGATTCATCAAATCTTAAAGTTGGAGAACAGATAGCTGCAATTGGAAATCCATTTGGATTATCAGGTTCTATGACTTCAGGAATTGTAAGTCAGTTGGGAAGATTACTTCCTTCAGGTTTAGGATATTCAATTCCAGATGTAATACAAACAGATGCAGCCATTAATCCTGGTAATTCAGGTGGACCACTACTAAATATGCGAGGAGATGTTGTAGGAATAAACACTGCAATTCAATCAGCTACTGGGGAATTTACAGGTGTAGGGTTTTCAGTACCATCGCAAACAATTGCCAAAATTGTTCCAACACTGATTGAAAAAGGAGAATACAAGCATCCATGGATCGGGATTGCTGGAAGAGACATAGATCCTGATCTAGCAAAAATTTTGAATCTCAAAGATGCCATAGGATTTTTAGTTGTAACTGTAGTAGACGATAGTCCAGCTGCTAAAGCAGGTTTGATCGGATCTGAGAAAACTATTGAGGTGGAAGGAATAAAATATCCAATTGGAGGAGACATTATTTTATCAGTTGACAAAATTGAAGTCAGAAAGATTGACGACATACTGATTCACTTACAAAGATCAAAGTCAGTTGGGGATGAAATGGTTTTAGAAATACTCAGAGACAGTAGAACAACAAACGTAATAATAGTACTTCAAGAAAGACCAAATGGTAATTAAAACAAAACAAGCATAAATACCACTTTGTAAGAATCCTTTCTGTTGAATGATCTTATTTTAGACTCTGAGGAATTAAGTCGTGTTTTAGAGGATAAAGAAATTTCACAGCAAGACATCATTGAAGTGTATAAAAATTCAATAGAGAATCCTGATGAACTTTTTTCTACTGCGCAGGAATTGAGAGAGAAATTCAAGAAGAATTCAGTTACATTTTCGAAAAAAGCATTTTTCAATATAATTAATCTCTGTAAAGATACCTGTTCATATTGCACATACAAATCTGAGCCAGGAGAACAAAAACTTTCTCTAATGTCAAAACAACAAATTTCAGAATTACTACAACTTGCAAAAAAATACAGGTGCACTGAAGCACTTTTTGTTACAGGTGAACAGCCAGAACAAAAATATCAAGAAGCAAGAGATTGGTTAAAGAAAAATGGATTTAGTTCAACGGCAGAGTATCTAATTCATGCATCAGAACTAGCATTGGAATCAGGATTGTTCCCTCACACTAATGCAGGAAACTTAAATTTTGAAGAGATGAAGGAGTTAAAGAAATCAAATGTATCAATGGGAATAATGCTTGAAAACATTAGCGAGAGATTAACAAAAAGAGGAATGCCGCATTATTTGGCAGCAAGTAAAAGACCAAAAGCAAGATTAGAAGTGCTAGAGAACTCTGGAAGATTAGGAATACCTATGACTACAGGAATACTAGTAGGAATAGGAGAGACGATGCATGAAATCATAGACTCCATATTTGCAATAAAACATTTACATCAAAAATATGGGAATATTCAAGAAATTATTTTACAAAATTTTCAACCTAAAGAAGACACTTTAATGAAAAATGAACCATCAGCTGATGAAAAATATTTCAAGATAGTGGTTGCGTTAACAAGAATAATCATGCCAAAAATGAACATACAAATCCCACCAAACTTATCTCCGAGATCATATCAGAGTTTCTTATCAGTTGGAATTAATGATTGGGGTGGAATCTCACCACTTACTCCAGATTTTGTAAATCCTGAATTTTCTTGGCCAAAAATCAATGATGTCGATAAGAATTCCAAAAAAGTAGGATTTGAATTAAAATGCAGATTCCCAGTATATCCCGAATTTTTTTCATTTATTAGTAAAGAGTTAAGAGACAAGATGATAACAATTGAAAATGATGAGGGACTAGTAAAAGAGGAGTATTGGAAATGATAAATAACATAGAAGCACTTTTTAAAAATGCAGACCCAATTGTATCTGAAATTTTAGACAAGGCATTATCAGAAAAAGAAGTGTCAACAGAAGAAGGATTGGAGTTATACAAAACTACAGGGTTAGACTTTCATTTAGTAGGAATGGTTGCAAATGAATTAAGAAAGAGAAGAGTAGGAGATATTGTCTCATATGTAGTAAATAGAAATATCAATTTTACAAATGTCTGTATCAAACAATGTGGGTTTTGTGCATTTAGTAGAGATTTTAGAGAAGAAGAAGGCTACTTTCTACCAACCGAAGAGATTGTACGAAGAGCAAAAGAAGCATATCAATTAGGTGCAACAGAAGTCTGCATCCAAGCAGGACTACCACCGGATATGGATGGTCAATTATACGAAAATATTTGTAGAGAAATCAAAAAAGAAATACCAGATATTCATATTCATGGGTTTTCTCCAGAGGAGATCTTATACGGAGCATCAAGATCAAATACATCAATAGAAGATTTTCTTAAAAGAATGAAGGAAGCAGGTGTAAACACACTTCCAGGTACATCAGCTGAAATTCTTGATCAAAAGTTGAGAGATAAGATATCCCCAGGAAGGATTAGCGTCAAAGATTGGGAAAAAGTTATCAAAACCGCACATAAGATAGGAATTAACACCACATCAACTATGATGTTTGGACATTTGGAAACACTAGAAGACAGAGTAAAACATATTGTAAAATTAAGAGAGATTCAAAAAGAAACAGGAGGATTTACAGAATTTGTTCCTCTAAATTTTATTCATATAGAAGCACCAATGTACAAACACCAAATACATGAAGGAATTAGACAGGGCGGTAGTGGTAATGATGTATTACTCACACATGCAATTGCAAGGATTATGCTAAATAATCACATTAACAATATTCAAATGTCATGGGTAAAGGAGGGTCAAAAAATGTCACAGTTATTACTTATGTGGGGAGCAAATGATTTTGGAGGAACACTAATCAATGAAAGTATTTCAACATCAGCAGGATCCGAACATGGTCAGTTGTTAAGACCAAAAGAGATTAAGAGAAGAGTAAGAGAGATTGGAAGAATTCCAGCTGAAAGAAACACACATTATGAAATTCTAAAAAAGTTTGAGGACGAAAATGAAACGGATGAAAAATTGGACAAAGTAAAAAATTCGCAGTTTGGTTCGTATGTTGAACTAATAAAAATTAAAAAATTCAAATATAAAAATCCAAGAGGCGAGTAATTGTCTGCCTTAGAAAAGGCATTAAAACATTCACAAAAAAGAGAAGTTGATGAATGTGAAATAACAAGTGTTAAAAAAAAGATCATCACAGTCAGAATTACAGATTCAGAAATTGTAGAAATCAAAGAAAATTTTAACAGAGATTTTGGGATCAGACTAATCCAAGATAAGAAAATTGCAGCAGTTCAAACTACAAATGAAAAAGAGATAGAAAAATCAATAGATGAAGGATTAAAATCATTGACAAATCTTAAATCCAGAGAATTTTGGAAAGGATTACCGTATTCAGTACATCATAAAATACTCAAGGGAACGTTTGATAAAGAATTAGAGCAGATTTCAGGTTCAAAAGTAATTGATATCGCACAAAGTATGATAAATTCATCCAATAATAATAAAATAGACACAATTACAGGATCACTTAACATTGTATCAGAAGATTTTGAATTAAGAAATTCAAACGGATTGTATTATGAGGAGAAAGCCACATACATTTCAGGAATCATAAATGCAGAATCAGAACATGGAAGAACACCAGTATCAGGAATTGGATATGATTGTGGAAGAACACTAGTAAATTTTGATATAGAGCAAATCGGAAATAATGCAAAAAATATGTGTATAGAATCAATAAATCCACAAAAAATTGATTCTGGAACATATTCGATAATTTTTGAACCGTATTCTGTTGGAGAATTACTTGCATTTGTTGTAGCACCAAATTTTAATTTTAAAACAGTTTCAGAAAAAAAAAGTTGTTTTTCAAAGGATTTTGAGAAAGATATTGCAACTAACGAATTTACCATGATTGATGATCCACATATTGCAGAAGGAATTGGAACTAAATCAATAGATGATGAAGGTATGGAAACTAGGAAAAATAATTTAATTGAGAAAGGGGTTTTCAAAAATACTTTTTCAAATCTTTTTGACAGCTATAAAGAAGGGGATAAATCTACAGGAAATGGTTTAAGAATAGGATCTCCATTGGGGAGGAGTTCAGAACCAATACCAATTTCAGCTCCACATAATCTCAAAATTGATTCTGGAAATAGTTCACAAGAAGAAATGATAAGAAATACAAAACACGGTCTAGTTGTAGGAAGACTATGGTACACATATGCAATTAATCCAATCAAAGGAGATTTTTCATGTACAGCCAGAAGTGGAATCAGAGTAATCAAGAACGGTGAAATCAAAGGAGCATGTAAATCAGTGAGAATAATACATAATCTTCCAATATTGTTGAAAAACATTTCAGAAATCGGAGACAATACACGAAATACAATTCAATGGGCATCACTTCCATCAATAACACCATCAATTAAAGTAGAAAACATATCAGTCAACAATATTTAGTGCGAGAAGCAAAATGCTATTTGAAAAAAGTAACAATAAGATATGCAAAATAACCTATAGTCAAACATATACCCATAGTCCTATTGATGAACCCAGTTTTTAATGCAATTAATAGAGATGCGCTAAAAATTATCATGATAGCATAATCAATATAGACATCAGATGATACTATCACTCCACCAAGAACAGCACCTACACCCATAATCATTAAAATATTGTAGATATTACTTCCAATAATATTTCCAACACCAATATCAGTATGACCTTTTTTTATTGCAATCATAGATGTGATTAGTTCAGGCAGAGAAGTCCCAATTGCAATTACAGTTAAACCTATAATTTTTTCAGATAGGCCAAATTCTTTTGCCAAAATCACTGCATTGTCAACTGTTAGCATAGCACCAACATACAAAAGAACAATACCAAGTCCAATAAAACCTGCAGATTTCAAATAAATGTTATTTTTTTCTAAAACAATTTCTTCAAGACTATTTTCTCGCTGTTTTTTTGCATCATTGTAAGTATAAAATGCAAATACACCCAACACACCAAGTAATAAAATTCCATCATATTGTGAAATTTCACCATCAATTGAAATCAATACGAGTAAGAAAGAAACGGCCAACATGATTGGGATGTCATTTTTTAATGAAGATTTGCTTACCGCTAATGGGACAAGAACTGAAGCTAAACCTACCACCAGTCCAATATTTGCAATATTACTTCCAACTATATTTCCCAAAATAATTGCACTGTGTTCTCCAGATGCGGCAATGCTTGCTGCAAGCTCAGGTGTGGAAGTCCCATATGCTACAATAGTCATTCCAATAATAAGATTATTTATACGGAATTTTTTTGCAATAGTTACACCGCCACTAACTAACCAGTTTCCACCAAAACATAACATCGCAATTCCAACTATTGTCAAAACGCCATTTAGAATAATTTCCACAAGAAGATTTCAATGCATGGTAGTTTAAATGAAATGATAATCAATTATTTTACAAGTCTAGCATTTCCAGTCAATCGTAAAAGTGTCTCAGATACAATTTATTACAGATTTTGGTAAGACAGATAATTATTTTGGATCTTTTAAAGATTCAAGAGTAGAATGGACATAATCAATTATTTTTAAATAATCTGCTCTAGGTTCAGTGCTAATCATAAACAGATCATTAGAATTAATTGGTATGCTAATTAAAGAAACTTTATCATATTCAGTGATAGCAGATCTTTCATGACCAATTCTATATGCCAAATTAGTATAAAGATCTCGTTTTTGTAAGGCATAATGAATTGACATCTTCATCTCATCAGTACTCAATATTTGATCAATGTTATCTTTTTGACCTCCTGATATCAATTCACCCTTGCTATTTGCAATACCTGCAAATCGAATCATGGGATCTAATTGAATGACTTGCTCACATAATTGGTCATATTTTTCACTCAAGACTTATCTCCTTATACCCTGAAATTTTAGCAATATTTCAGCGTTTACATTCAAATTAAATAAAAAATACGGCAAATCTAAAGTACCTTTTTAAATCTAGATTAGAAGACAAAAATTATGAAGAAAGTAGAAGCTATTGTTCAAAGTGAAGTTTCAAAACAAGTAGTAAACGCAATTAGAAAAATAGGAGTTGAAGGAGTAACAATGATTCAATCATTAGGACAAGGTGAAGGCGAACGTCCAGAAATAGGAGGACATCAAATTGAGTTCAATTCAACGGATGTGGTAATGACCGTAGTTCCAGATTCTAAGATCAAAGAAGTAATCACAGAGATCATCAGAGTTTCTCACACAGGTAAAAAAAGTGATGGTAAAATATTTGTCACCAATATAGAGGAATCATATGATATTGCTACAAAAGAAAAATCACAGTAATGAGGCAGAAAATTAGATCATTAGTTATTCACAGCCTCTATTTTTTTCACAAATAATTTTGAAAAAAAAGCCCTATTTATGAGAGTAGGTTGTTATCAAGCATAAAAATTAGATCGCAATTAAGCAAAAACACAATTATCAATGAAATTAGGTATAAAAAAATCAGATGTAAAGATCAATAAAACTCAAGTTAAAGACTAATAAGGTAATGTACCGTACTATACGGTATGATGCGAGCAAGACTAACATATGTCCCGCTAGAGGTAGCAGATCAATTCGAGGATTTCATCATAAAAAGAGATGAGCAAATTCTCGATGCAGTAAAAGCAAGGACAAGAGATTACAGTACATTGTCACTGTTAAAATTATTGTATCAGCTTAAAGGAAATCCCATGACATTTTCTGATTTGTATTCAAAATCAAAAATCAGAATGAAAAAATCATTCCTAAGCTATCTACATCTATGTGTGGATTACAAATTTATAAAAAAAGAAGCAGTTGGATCAAACATGATATACACGATTACAGACAAAGGAAGGATCATGTTAAATCTCTTTATACATAAAGAGAATTACCAAAATAGTGCAACTGTTTGAAAACAATTCCAAAAATTAGCATTGTAAGATAGAGCCAGATTGGAATGTTAATTTTTATTTAATTTTGATCATGTATAAACTGAAATTTGGGTAGAAGTAAAAGAAAAGTACTGAAAAGCAACTGACTCAAAGCATTCAAAAGTTAGTGGTTAAAGCAATTAAACATAATAAAAAAAGTAAAAAGATGCAAAGAGAGTTTCCAGAAGCAGAAGTATTTGAGTTAAAGAAAATAGAATTAAAGAGTCCAATAATTTTTGCAGGTTTTGTAGGTGCAGGTCTTGTAGGCCCAGTTGCGATAAACCATATAATTATAGAGTTAAAAATGTCAGAGATCGGAGTGATGAGATCAAAGTATCTTCCACCATCAACAGTTTTTATGAGAGGTAGATTACGTCATCCATTCAGATTTTATGCAAATCAAGAAGGAACAATTTGTACGATAATTTGTGAGATAACATTGCACATGAAGGGATTGTATTCACTAGTATCTTCAATTTTGGATTGGGCAGAGCAAAAAGGTTCTAAAGAAATAGTGATTTTAGATGGAGTTGCAAGTACAGAACACGATGATAAGGCATATTGTGCAGCTGAAGAAGATCTAGTAAGAACTATGGCAGAAAAAGACATCAGAATGATCCCACAGGGATTCATCACAGGTATACCAGGAGGCATACTAAATGAATGTCTAGTAAGGGAAATTCAAGGTTTAACGTTATTAGCAAAAGCAAATAGTGTATCACCAGATTCTGCCGCAGCTGCAACATTAATTGAAGCACTTAGCAAATTCTATGATATGAAGATCGATACATCAGAGCTAAGAAAAGATAAAGATAGGATTCATTCAGAATTTAGTAAATTATCTCAGAAATATGTAGAACATAGAGAAGAGATAGCCGGAATGTATATGTGATTTAAAATAGGCAAATTCTTTTATTCATATCAAATACGCATCAAACTATGACACTAACCTACAAGAAAGCAGGTGTAGATATTTCTAAAATCAAACAAAGTCAAAAAGTAATTGGTAAATTAATTGCATCAACTCATAATCTTCAAAGAAAAGCAAAGATAACACATGGATTCGGACATTATGCAGGGATTGTAGAAATTCCAGGGGGTAAACTTTTAGCAACACATACTGATGGAGTCGGAACCAAAGTAGTAATTGCAAACATGATGAAAAAATACAATACGATAGGGATTGATTGTGTTGCAATGAATGTAAACGATATAATATGTATCGGTGCAACACCAATATCATTTGTAGATTATATAGCTGCAAACAAAAACGATGTAACCATATTTAAAAAAATTATGGAGGGATTAGTAACAGGTGCAAAGAAATCTGCGATGCCAATAGTTGGTGGTGAAACAGCGATAATGCCAGATGTGATTGAAGGGAAGGGATTTGCATTTGATTTAGCAGGAATGGTAGTAGGATTACTAGAAAAAAAAGACATGATTCTTGGAAAGGAAATAAAACCAGGAGATATAATAATAGGTGCAAATAGTTCTGGCATTCATTCTAATGGATACTCACTTGCAAGAAAAGCGATTCTTGGAAAATACTCTGTAAAGGATAAAGTCAAAGGAGTTGGGACCATAGGAGATGCATTGTTAAAACCTACAGAAATATACACAAAACCAGTTCTAGAAATGATTCAAAAATGTAAAATTAACGGTCTTGCACATATCACAGGTGGTGCATTTACCAAACTATTACGACTAAAAACAATAGGTTACGAGATAGATTCTCTACCAAAAACACCAGCAATAATGAGATTAGTAGAAGAACAAGGAGTCAAAGATGAAGAAATGTACAAGACGTTTAACATGGGAGTTGGATTCTGTGTAATTGCACCAAAAGATCAGGTTACACGGATCAAATCAACGTTCAAAAAATACAAAATTTTAAGTCAAGAGATAGGAAGAATAGTTTCAAATAAAGGAGTTTTTGTAAACTCAAAAAAAATTGCTTAATTTAATAATAACAAAATAATTTTTAACCTAATTTAGCTTATATGATAGATTTCTTAAGCATAATAAGAGAAAGATGGCAGCAGAGGCTCACTTAATTGAAACAATTATCGGTGTAGGAATTCTTCTTTTTGCAGCTAAACTCATGGCTGAACTTTTCCTCAGATTAAAACTTCCAATTGTTTTAGGAGAGCTTTTGGCAGGAATGATTGTAGGTCCGTTTGCATTAGGCGGATTTTTCGTTATAGATGGGAAACAACTGCTGCAGATTAACGATGAAATAAGAATACTTGGAGAAATGGGAGCAATTGTAATTTTGTTCATGGCAGGATTAGAAATGACACCAAAAGAATTTCTCAAAGGCGGAAAAGCATCATTTACAGTAGGTACACTTGGAGTAGTAGTCCCATTCTTTGCAGGTCTTGTTGTTTTTCAGATGTTTGGTTTTGACGCATTACAGTCAATGTTAATTGCAACAGCACTCACAGCTACAAGTATTGCAATTTCAATTCAAGTATTGAGTGAATTTGGTAAAATCAAAACACCAGAGGCAAGACTCATTATTGGTGCAGCAGTAGTAGATGACATTTTGGCAATAGCAGTATTATCAGTTGTAACATCTATTGCAGGATCTGACGGCGGAATAGATAACATTGACATTTCTGAAATCATGTTTACAATTTTGCAAGTATTAGGATTCTTTGCAATAATGTTAATAGTAGCAGTAGTCATAATCCCAAAAATAATTACACCAAGGCTTTGGAAAGCAAAGGGTAGTGTTGAAGGGATAGCAACTGCATCATTCTTTGGCGCAGCAGCGTTAGCTGGATCCATAGGACTTTCACCCATTGTAGGAGCATTTGCAGTAGGAATGGCATTGTCCACTACAAAAGTATTTGAAAAAGTAGAAAACTATGTCGGAAAAATTGGTTTAATTTTTGCACCATTATTCTTTTCAATAATTGGAGCACAGGTAGACCTTAGAGCAGTTGATTTGAATATTTTGATGTTAAGTGGTGTAATAATCGTAGTTGCAGTTGTAACAAAGTTGTTTGGGTGTGGACTTCCTGCAATGATGTTTTTGAAAAGTAAGAGACAAGGAATGCGAGTTGGAATAGGAATGATTTCAAGAGGGGAAGTAGGACTGATTGTTGCTGGAGTCGGTGTCACTGCAGGAGTTTTAACTTCAGAAGTGTATTCAACAATCATAATTATGGTAGCAGTTACAACCATCATAACGCCAATTTGGTTAAAGATGGAATATAGAAAAGAACAAAAAATGGGTAACACTGAAACCACAATAAAATAAACATCAAAAAATAATCAAAATAAATACGAGGTATGCTCTACTACTAGAAATCACAAGTTTTTACTCAATTATCAATCAAAATAGATGGAATGTTAGAATTTTTCTCAAATTCAGTTATTTTGTCTTCATATTGCAAAGTTTGTGCAATATCATCTAATCCTTCCAAGAGAATTTTTTTCTTGTGAGGATCAATCTTGAATGATATTTTCTCAGAAGGAGTTATGATGAGTTGCTTTTCTAAATCTATTGTAATTTGTCTAACTTCATGCTGAAGTTTCTCAACTGTTTTTTCATCCAAAGAAATTGGTAAAACCCCATTTTTGAAGCAATTACTAAAAAAAATATCTGCAAAAGAAGGGGCAATAATTACAGAAAAACCATAATCAAGCAGAGCCCAAACTGCATGTTCTCGGCTTGACCCACATCCAAAGTTATCACCAGTTACAAGAATTTTAGAATTAGCGTATTGAGAATTATTTAATACAAAATCAGGCCTTTTATTTTGATTTTCATCATACCTCCAATCAAAGAACAAAAATTTCCCAAATCCAGATTTTTGAATTAATTTTAAGAACTGTTTTGGAATAATTTGATCAGTGTCTACATTGATCTTATCAAGTGGTGTTACAACGCTTGTCACTTTTTTAAAGGATTCCATATTAACTCAAATCCAGTTTTCTAACATCAACAAAATGTCCTTTGATTGCGGCTGCTGCTGCCATCACGGGACTTACCAAATGTGTACGCCCGCCAGTTCCCTGTCTACCCTCAAAATTTCTATTTGATGTACTGGCACATCTTTCACCAGGGGATAAAATATCAGGATTCATTCCAAGACACATACTACAACCAGATTCACGCCATTCAAAGTTTGCATCAATGAAAATTTTATCAAGACCCATCTCTTCGGCTTGTTTTTTTACCATCTGTGATCCTGGAACAACCATAGCTCTGACATGTGGAGAAATTTTCTGCCCTTTGATTACTTTGGATGCTTCAATAAGATCTTCTAACCGTGCATTAGTGCATGAACCAATAAACACTCTATCTATTTTAATATCCTCAAGAGGGGTTCCAGGTATAAGATCCATATATGCAAGTGCTTTTTCAGCTCCCTTTTTTTGATTTGGATCTCCTTTAGAGAAGTCATCTGCAGAGGGAACAGAATCAGTTACATCACAAGTCATTCCAGGATTTGTTCCCCAACTAACCTGAGGTGCAATATCATCAACATGTAAGATAAATTGTTTTTCAAATTTTGCATCACTGTCAGTTTTTAAAACATCTCTCCATGAATCTATTAGAGATTCATAATTTTTAGGGGTGTATTTTCGGCCTCTAAGATAATCATATGTTTTTTCATCAGGTGCGATCAAACCTGCTCTGGCACCTGCTTCAATAGACATGTTACAAATCGTCATTCTCTGTTCCATAGAAAGATCAGTGATTCCTTCACCACGGTATTCAATCACAGTACCTGTACCGCCACCAGTTCCAATATGCTTGATAATAGACAATATGATATCTTTGGCAGTTACCGCATGAGGGTTCCTTCGTTTTCCCTCAACTCTAATTTCAAAGGGAGTAGGTTTTTCTAGCCACAAAGTTTGAGATGCCAATACATGCTCAACATCACTAGTTCCAATGCCAAAAGCAAGGGCTCCAAATGCTCCGTGTGTAGAAGTATGGCTATCACCACAGACAATAGTGGTTCCAGGCAAAGTAATTCCTAGTTGAGGGCCAATTACATGTACAATCCCCTGATTAGGACTGTTAATATCAAACAATTTTATTCCAAAATCTTTACAGTTTTTTTCCAACGTCTGAATTTGAATTGCAGAAGTTTGATCTAAAATTGGAAGAGACCTATCATTAGTAGGAACATTGTGATCCATGGTCGCAATAGTGAGATCTGGTCGACGAACTTTTCTGTTGTTCAAGCGCAAACCATCAAATGCTTGAGGAGATGTCACTTCATGGACTAGGTGTCTATCCACATAAATTAAAGAGGGATGGTTTTGGTTTTCAACAACAATGTGAGATTCCCAGATTTTTTCAAATAGAGTCCTTCCCATTTCAATCTCGATCTGGATGGTATTTGAAGAGACCTCCTGCAGAAATTATTTTTCCAATAATTTCTGAAAAGGGCTTCATTTTGTATATTTTGTTCTTTGTTATATTCTCAATTTTGTTAGTAGATATATCAATGTCAATTTCATCGCCTTCTGAAATTTCATCATATGCGTCTTGTTCAATTTCGATTGGTAATAGAAATGCACCATCAACTGCATTTCGGTAAAAGATTCTTGCAAAAGATAATGCAAGTACTGCTTTTATTCCAGAATGAGACAAAGCAATAGGAGCATGTTCTCGTGATGAACCACAACCAAAATTCTTTCCAGATAAAATAAAATCACCTTCTTTTACTTTTGAATGAAAATTAGGATCAAGTCCTTCCATTGCATGAGTTGCAAGTTCTGTATAATCATGTACTTTTAGGTATTGCCCTGGAATAATCACATCAGTGTCTATGTTATCCTGTGCGTATTTTATCACATTGCCCTTCATTTCAAATCCCTCGGATCAGTGATTTTTCCAGTTACTGCAGATGCTGCAGCTACTAAAGGTGATGAAAGATAAGTCTGAGATTCAACATGACCCATTCGCCCTGGGAAATTTCGGTTAGTAGTACTAATGCATATTTCATCCTTTGCTAACACTCCCATATGTGCACCACAGCAAGCTCCACATGTAGGTGGTCCAACAGTTACACCTGCATCTAGGAAAATCTTCAATAATCCATTTTCCATGGCACGTTGATAAATCGAGATTGCCGCAGGTAATATTTCTGTCCTAATCTTTACTTTTCTTCCTTTAAGGATTCTTGCAGCAGCTTCCAAATCTTCGTATTTTGCACCAGTGCAAGAACCGATATAACATTTATCTAATTCAACAGAGGGAGATTCTCTTACAATTGAGATGTTTGCAGGAGAAAATGGTTTTGCAACAATTGGTTCCATCTCAGATCCCTCATATTCAAATATTTTTTCGTATTCAGCATCATCATCGCCTTTTACCAAATTAATATTTGTAGCACCTCTACGAGTAAGATAATCAATTACTTTTTGATCAGGCTCGACAATTCCATTTTTTGCCCCTGCTTCAGTAGTCATATTACACATGGTTAATCTGCTTTGAACAGACATTTCATCAATCCCACTTCCTCCAAATTGCATTGTTCTGTATGCACCACCATCAGTTCCTATGTCGCCAATAATTTTTAAAATAAAGTCTTTAGCCATAACATGATCAGGCAATTTGCCATTTAACTTAAAGTAAAAAGTTTCTGGAATTTTGAACCAAATTCTTCCATTCAATAAGACATAGGCAATATCAGTATGCCCCAATCCACATGCAAAAGCACCTAGTGCTCCTGTTGTGTTTGTATGAGAGTCACCACCAACATAAACATCACCAGGCATTACCATTGCCTCTTCATGAGATATAGTATGACAAATTCCATACTGACCCATTCCGTATTTGAAATGTTTTTCAATCCCATATTGTTTTGTAAAGTTTGACAATTTGACAATATTTTCAGCAGATATTTTTTCAGCTGAAGGAACAAAATGGTCTTCAGCTACCCAAACTTTTTTAGAATTCCATAGTTTATCAACTGAGATACCATGTTTCTTTAGTTTATCAAAGACCTTAATTACACCTGGACCAGATACATCATGCATCATAACCTTGTCAACATTGGCAAAAACGACATCATCAGGGGACACTTTGGATTTACCAGACGAACGTGCAAGAATCTTCTCAACTATATTCATAATTAAAAAAACTTGTTCTACAGATTAAAAGCTTTACAGAATCGACTTGTGTCTGATTCAAGAATGTCATATATGAGATCTACATCCAAAATATGCTTAAAAAAATCAATAGGACATTCTTTTTAGAGAGACTGCCTTGAATAACACACACATTCCTCACAGAAGACAAGAAAAGATCAGGTAAATACCAGTAATTAACGAAATTCATTCCATGTTAAAGACAAGAAACAGATCATACCTACTTGCAATAGAGCGCACAAGATTCAGACAATATTATCAGGAAAATCAACTAAGAGAATAAAGAAATAATGTTAACTATTCCATAGTTATTCAATGCATATGTGCTCAGGACTTCAAAGTAAAGATAACTAGATAAGTTTCCCAGAGTTGAATATGGTATAATTTTCAAATTAGATAATATTTGCAATTAGACTATAATGCTCTGAAGTCTAGTTATCAAATTAATTTAGAATTTAAGAATTCAAAGTAAATTTAACATAAATTTGCACTCAACAATAAACAATTACTGTCTATAAAACAAAAATATTACATAACCTACATATCCTGCAATCAGAAAAATACCTTCTTTTCTAGATATGATAAAACCACTACGCATTATTGGGATTAATACAAGACTAAATGCCAACATTATCCCTACATCAATTAGTACTTGTTCACTAACAGTTATACCTGAAATTAGTGATGAAATTCCTAGTATTGCCATGATGTTGAAGATGTTACTTCCTATAATGTTTCCAACAGCAAGATCTGCATGCCCCTTTCGTGCAGCAACTATTGACGTTATCAATTCTGGCAATGATGTTCCTATTGCAACTACTGTTAATCCCATGAATAATTTTGATATTCCAAAACTTGTTCCTATAATTACTGCATTGTCAACAGTAAGAAAGGATCCTCCAATTAAGAGCAATAAACCGGCCATCATAAATATAATGGATTTTGAAAAGACATTTTTTTGTAATACTTGTGCAACAGGGATTTTTTCAATATCAGCATCTTTCTTTGAGCTACGATAACTGTACCATGTAAAAATAATAATACCTACAACAAGCAACACACCATCTATAAAATCAATTTTACCATCTAGAATTATTGCAAATAACAGAAATGAAATTCCAATCATCAAGGGGATTTCCTTCCTAATTGTAGATTTTGAAACTATTATTGGGCTAATGACTGCTGAAACACCTAGAATTACTCCAATGTTTACAATATTACTTCCAACTACATTCCCTAAAGCAACATCAGATAGGCCTTGTATTGCAGAGGATATACTCACTGCAAGTTCGGGAGCAGAGGTTCCAAAAGCTACTACAGTTAATCCAATTACCAATTGACTTACTCCTAGTTTGTTTGAGATGGCAATGGAGCCCTTGACTAACCAATCTGCTCCAAAGTATAACATAGCCAGACCGCCTCCTACAAATAAAAAATTGAAAATTAATTCCATAACAAATATCCGTATAGAATACTTTCTAACTACTTTTCATTATGAACTTAGTGTTTTATCCATCTTCAAAAAAAATAGTTTTAAAGTATTTGATTTAAGGCTGCTCTATATTTTGGAATTGGTGAATATCAAATGCTTCTTTAGAAATTTCTGATCTTTGTTTAAAACTACAGATAAAATGATACTTTTCTTTGGTATCAATTTTTGGACAATAGTTTATTTTTTGGTATTAAAATGGATAACGAAATATATAAAATCAGAAACATCGATATCCTGGAAAAAATACGGATTATAGATAACCACGCTTATTTTTATGCCTATTTTTGTTGGTTCCAAAGCATTAAATTTCAATTAAAATTGAAAAGAAGTTCAAAGTATAAAAACAAGATTTTAAATATTTCAAAAAGGGGTAAAAAAATCAAAAAAATTAATTTCTAGACATTGTATTTAATTTGATAATGAAATTATATTCTTTTTATCTATGTACTATGGATATAATATCATGTCTTCAATTGAAAATTTAGAGCAAGCTTGTCACAAAGTTTTAGGTCTTCCAAAGATTAGATTTGTTGGAGTATTAAATAAAATGGGAAGGAAAATTGCAGGGGACTTTAAAGAAGGAATCACATCATTGCTACCAGATAAAGAGAATCGTAGGATGTATGTTCAGTTAATGTTAGAATATATGATGAGAAAAGATTTTGATAAACACTTAGGGTCTGTAGACTATATCGTTTCAAGAAGAAGTAATGTTACCATGATAAGTATTCCAACTAATGAATATCTTGTCTTAATATCTGCCGAAAGAGATGTAAACGTTCAAGATATTATCAGGCATGTAAATTCTGCTTTTACTACACTACCAGACATTAAACCCTAAATTTATGATTATGATTATTCACATCAAGGCTATTAACACAATCAGCAAAAATATTCCATATGCCAGAATCTCAACTGTAAAGTTACCTGAACTAAATAAATGAGCAACAGACCAAACAAATCCAGTGCCAATAAGCAGGAAAGAGTTGCCAGACAAAAAATATTGGATTCCAAAAAACACAGATTCCTCTAACAGTCATGAACTAAGTGCAAGGGAGAAAGATACTAGAAACTGAGGAATTTCATAATCAGACATTACATTTGTTGCAAGAAAAGATCCTGTATACATCAAAATCAGACTTAGCCCATTCAATAATCATAAACAGACCTCCAACAATACAAAAAACAATTAGAATTTTGTAGTATTCATCATAATAAAAATTCCTCAACAGGTCATAATTTTGAAGTTTAATTCATAACAGTAAAAAGAAAAGAAGAATATCAAATAATCATGAGCCTAACTGTAATACCTCTTTTAGCTGACAGAATGGAATCAGAATTTGATGTTTTTGATGCATTGTTAAATACACTAGATAAAAACAATACAAAATTGCAAGAAGGAGATGTCATAGTAATTTCAACAAAATACATTTCAAATTCACAGGGACGAATTGTAGAATTAGAAAAGATCAGAGTGTCTGAGCAAGGTATGAAGATTTCAAAAAAATATCAGTTAAAAATAGAAATTGCAGAGGTCATAGTTAGGGAATCAGATAAAATTTTTGGCGGAATAGGAGGATTTGTAATTACATCTTCAGATAACATAATAGCGCCAAATGCTGGAATTGACAAGTCAAATGCAAAAAAAGGCAGTGTGATACTATACCCAAATGACCCATATCTTATTGCAGAACAAATTCGTAGAAAGGTATTTCTAAAATTATTCATTCATGTTGGGGTTATTTTAGTAGACAGCAGACTAATGCCTGCAAGAATCGGTACATCAGGGGTTGCAGTTGCCTGTGCAGGAATTGAACCAGTTTTGGATATGAGAGCAAAAAAAGATCTTGAGGGCAACCCGCTAAAGGTTACATTCCAGGCAGTAGTAGACAATCTTGCAACAATTGGAAATCACAAGATGGGTGAGGGAGGAGAATCAAAACCATTTGCCATAGTAAGAAATTCAGAGGCAAAACTTACAGACAAAAAGATATTACCATCAGAGACTGCAATATCACCAGATCAATGTGTATATGTAAGAGGTTTGTCAAACCCTCCAAGCAGTTAACTGCCTATTTACTTCTGCTTTAAATATTGGTATTTTCTGGAATTAGCAATGGAATATATTACAACATATCCCAAGACAATTTCATTTTTTGATGGATTAAAACATAAGATTGATGCAGATAGTAAAGAAGGCGTAGAACAACTACACATTGTTGTGAAAAAAAGTTTTGAAGAATTAATGAAAATTTTCAAAGAAGAAGGATTTACCAAAGTTAAGTTTGAACATAAACAACCAGGACAAATAGGAAATGGTCTCAATCTAAAATTAAAAAAACCATGGGAGATGCATATAAGATTGGTTGATTTGAAGAAAGGATTGATTGGAATTCATGCGGAAGTAGAAGTTTCAAGAGATTACCTGCAACACTTGTTCTCTCAAAGAACTCCAGTTGTTTATGAAGTAGAAGAAATTCTGAAAAAATATCAAGTAGAATATAGTATTTGGCATAACAAAATTAAGAAAAACATCCATGCAATAGTTGACAACTACAAAGTTAAACTAGCGACACCAAGCATTCCAGTATTTGCATGGAAACCAATGTTATTTGTAATTGGAACAATTACTGCTTTCTACGGTTGGAAGTATTTTAACACAATCTGGTAAAATCTATACACCAAGAGTTTCAGCCTTACTTAGCTCTAGATAGACTTTATCTCCAACTGAGAGACCCATATCTTTGTATTCGTGCATTTCAAGTTTTAATTGAGTAACACCTGACTGCATTCCAAATCCACCACCCATTCCTGACATCATCTTATTTAGATCTTTCATCATGTCATTCATGTTTGTAAATCCCATTACTTTTGGGGCACCGAAAGGTGATGGTGGGTTTTGAGTCCCTTCTTTAAGATCTTTAATTGAGGACAAAGAGATCACTACATATGGTGCTCCATCAGGTGCAGAGTCAATACTTTTTACAACATATTCTTTTTTCATATCCGAATTATCACATCATTACATATAATTTTAATTTTAAGGTGAATTTAGACTATTTTTCATTACTACTGAAGATTTAATTACAATTTTGATGATTTTTATCTATTGACTGAAGATTTGAAAACTACATTAAGATATTATGGAATTTCGCCATGGGAGATTGAAGTTCTTTATGGATTTCTAAATTCACATTTTACTATAATTCAAGAAGAAATTGATTCTGATGATGATAATTTTGTGAGTTCATTAGATATGGAAATTCCGCTTCCATTTAATGAAGAATTTTTTCAATGGTTTGATTTTAAGCGATGGGAAAAAGTCAAGGCAGTTTTCAAAGAGATGAAACGTAGACGAGGTAGTGGTAATGCTTTGAAAATCAGAATTAATTTTTCTGGGAGTCCTAGAATCGTATTTACAATAGATATTGAAGATAGACAATGGTTTGATAATGCCATGGAAAAAATTGATTTTGTTTTAGAATTATTACCATATCATCTAGATCCGAAAAAATTACCATCAGAGATTACAGAAATAATCTACAAGTTTGATTCGGAATCAATTAGATGGCGTCTGAATACAGCAACATCCAAAAATAAGAAATTTGAATTCAGAGGAAATTCATGGAATGAGATCACTTGAGATCTTTTTGTAATGGTTCTAATAATCCATGAAGTTCTTTGTATTTTGATTCTAAAAACTCTAGTGCATCATCCAATTTTTTTGATTTTCCGTACTTGTAGCGAATTAATTCACGATGATGCCAGAAAGTTTTTTTCCCATCTCCAACTGAAAGAGTGGTAAAATAATCTATGCCTTTCAAGTTATCAGGGAGTTTTACATCATGAGGAAAAAGCATTTCAACAATAAACCATTCATCTCCATCGGGGTAATCAGACCCAGTATCTATATCAAAAAATACATGAAGAAGATCAGATTGCATCAAGCCATCATCATTTATTGTAGGGTGTTTTACTGCAGATTTTTTAAAATCAAGATTAACAAGTTGAGGTTCAAAAAATCCTTTGATAATGGATTTTCTAAATATTTTATTAGATTCATTGATATTCAAATGCAAAATATTGTTCTATGAAACTTGCCTATAACTTATTAGGTTAAAGACAACAGTTTAAACTTCTAGCGAATCCAATATTTTTGAAATATCAGTATTAGGATGACCGTTTTTAGAAATATTTTGTTTTGCAGGAGGGTTTTCAAGATAATTAGGAATTTTATCTTGTAACCTCACAGTATATGGCGAGACTAGTTCATTTTTGTAAAATATGCCTATAGGTATTTTATTTCCCCATTCAAGGGATTTAATCAGTGCTTGGGACAGTTTCTCGTTTACTTCAACTTCAGAATTATAATGAACTGTTGGCTCATATCCTTGCTCTTCTAGTTTATAAATTCTAGAATGCCTTTGTTGCGCCTCTTCAACTAAATCGGCTCCAGCATACCAGTCTCTAGTGTTAAGATCATTGTATGTTGGACATGGTTGTAAAACATCCAGAAATGAAAGACCTTTGTGATTTACTGCTTTAATTATTAGATCTTTCAGATGCCTAACATCATAAGAATATCCACGAGCTACAAATGTAAAACCACTTGCAACTGCCAAACCAATTGGATTAACATTAGAATTTGTATTTGGAGAAGGTAGAGATTTTGTTTTTTCTCCAAGTTTTAGAGTAGGAGATGCTTGTCCTTTTGTTAAACCATAAACACCATTGTCAAAAATTATGTAAGTCATATCCACATTTCGTCTTCCAGCTGCAACAAAGTGACCAGCACCAATTCCCAAACCATCACCATCACCACCCACTGCAACTACTGTCATCTCAGGATTGGTAATCTTTGCACCTTGTGCAAAGGTCAAAACTCGTCCATGTAATGTATGAATACCATAAGTGTTGATAAAATGTGAAGTCTTACCAGAACAGCCAACACCAGAAAACATAACAGCCTTGTCACGTTCAATTCCCATCTCAGCTAATGCCATTTGGATAGCGTTAACTATGCCAAAATCTCCACATCCAGGGCACCAATCATTATGTACATCTGTTTTATAATCAGCAAGTTTAAGCGCCATGCATTAGAACCTCCCGTTTGTTGGCTTTATTCTCAATAATTTTCTTAAGTGAATCATAAACTTCAGTACTAGTCATTGCTCTTCCAGAGTATTTTAAGATAAAGTAATCAATATCACGTTGAACATTTTGTTTGAATATTTTTCCAAGCTGGCCTGAATGGTTAGCTTCAATATCGATTATTGTTTTAGTATCTTTTAATAATGTACTAACGTAATATGCTGGAAATGGATGTATTAGTTTTAGCTGGATATACCCAATTGAAATTCCTTCTTTTTTGAGCATATCAATTGCATCCAATATAGGACCCTTGGCAGAACCCCAGGAAATGACAGTATAATCTTCAACACCAAATGATATGACTTGCTCTGATTGTGGAATCTGTTTTAGGATCAAATCCAATCTAGACATTCTTTTGTCCATCATTTTTACACGTAAAACAGGGTCTTCTGAGATATGACCATACTCATCGGATTCATCACCAGTATTCCAAAACACCCCATTATCAATCCCCAATCTAGAACGAGGAGACACCCCATCATCAGTAAATTCAAATCGTCTATAGTCATTATCTACTTTTTCTAAGAGTTTACCACGGTTAATTGAAATTTTTTGAGGATCAAATCGATCACATGTAAGTACAGAACTTGCATGGAACTTATCCATCATGTGAATTACAGGAACTTGGAAAATATCTGCATAGTTAAAACAATTTCCAGTATCATAAAAGCTCTCCTCAACATCACCTGAAGCATAAACAATTTTTGGGAAATCACCGTGTCCTGCAAATACTGCAAAAAGTAGGTCATCTTGACCATGTCTAGTTGGAAGTCCAGTTGAAGGTCCGCTTCTTTGATAATTTGTTATAACAACAGGAACCTCATTAATCCCAGCCCATCCTAGCATTTCAGTCATTAATGCAAATCCAGGACCAGAAGTACATGTTGCAGAACGTGTTCCAGTTAATGCGCCACCGATAGTCATTCCTATTGCACAGATTTCATCCTCTGTTTGAATTACAACAGTAGACCCAGGTCTATCATCGATGATTTCCAAAATTTCATTGGATTCAAGATAAACAGATTCATCTGAAGCTGGTGTAATTGGATAGTATGACTGCATTCTGCAACCACATACCATTTTCCCTAAAGCGGTTCCTTGAAAGCCTTGGACCAGTATAGTTCCAGATTCTTTTTGTGTTCCAGTTAACGTATAATTAAAATTTTGAAAATTGTTTTTTGCGTAAGTATAGGAATAATTTGCAGCTTGTTTATTTATTTCAGCAATTTTAGGTTTTTTTGAAAATATATCATCAAGTGAATTGAGTAATGGATCAGCAGGCATTTTGATTAATCCCAAAGATAAAGAAACTCCAAGCACATTATACATTCTTACAAGACCCCGCAACTTTGGGTTACCTACTTCTTCAGATAGTTTTTCAAGAATATTCTTAAAAGACACGGGATAAAGTGTAATGCCTTTTTCTTTAGCAATTTCAAGTACTCCGGCTATAGTAAAGGGTTTATTTTTTGATTCAAGATATTGGTGTAGTCTATCTTTAAATGGTGCATCAAGAGTGTGAACTTTTTCAGTATCAATACCCTCCAACTCGGAATCATAGATAATTCCACCATTAGATGCAACCTCATTGAAGTGACGAAAGATTGTTTCAGCATCAAAGGATACCATCAGGGTCACATCATTAATGTTTGAATGAATTTTTTTGTCAGCTATTCTGACTGTAAAGTAACTATGTTCTCCTTTGATGTTTGAATAAAATTCTCTTTTACCAAATACTTGATAACCCATCGCAGCACAAACTTTTGAGAACACATTTGCGCCAGATTCAACACCGCTTCCTTGTGGACCTCCAATTAACCAAGAAAAATCAATAGAACTCATAGAAAGTATACCATTTCCTGAAAATTAATAGTATCCGGTTAACTTTCCTAGCCACCTGTCGCAGCATCAAATAATGCACATTCACATTTATCACGCTCACCACAATAAGGACATACACACATACATTTTTCAATAGAGTTCCCACATTCAACACATATAGCAAATTCCTCTTCTTCAACTTTAGAAGACATGTATAATTTACAAAGAAATCGTATAAATGGTTTGAGATAAATCTCAAGACTAGTGAAAAAGAGAGTCTTTCTTACAAGAACTTTACACGATTTTGCATTAAATGAGTTAAAAAAAAGATATCAGATAGAAATCCATTCTGGAAAAATTCCTATTCCTCAATCAAAACTTCAATCAAAGATCAAAGAGATTGATGGATTAATTTGCTTCCCATACGATAAAATTGACAAAAAAACAATAGAATTAGCAAAAAATCTTAAAGTTATCAGTACCTATAGTGTAGGTTTTGATCACATAGATGTCGAATATGCAAAAAAGAGCAAAATTCGTGTAGGATATACTCCAGACGTACTTACTGATGCGACAGCTGATTTAACATTCTCATTGTTGCTTGATCTTTTAAGAAGAGTTTCAGAAGGAGATCGAATTATTCGAAAAGGAAAATGGAATGTGATTTATGGTGCATCTGATTATGTAGGGGTTGATCTTCAAGGGAAAACACTTGGGATTTTAGGTCTTGGTAGAATTGGTGGAACACTAGCAAAAAGAGCAAAAGCATTCAATATGAAATTAATTTACCATAACAGAAAGCATGTTTCAAAAAGTAAAGAGAGGTCATTGAATGCAAAATATGTTTCATTTGAAAGATTGATAACTCAAAGCGATGTCATTTCAATTCATGTACCCTATACAAAGGAAACAGAGCATCTTTTAGATATAGAAATTTTTAAAAAGATGAAGAAAACATCATTTTTGATCAACACAGCAAGAGGCAAAGTAATCAACGAAGAAGATCTTGTTACAGCAATAAAGAAAAAAATGATAGCAGGTGCAGGATTGGACGTTTATGAAAAGGAACCAATCAGAAGAAATCACCCATTAGTAAAATTACAAAATGTCGTTCTTGCACCCCATATAGGGAGTTCTACAAAAGAAACTAGAACTAAAATGGCAGAGATCACGATAAAAAATTTGAATCTTGGAATAGAGGGGAAAAAACCAATTTATTCAGTAGGGTATTGACTTTCAGGCATAGGTTTAGGATCTGCAATATGTGCAGTTTTTATATCTAAATTTCCAAGCATAATTAGAATGAAGAAATTCAAACATACTAATGAAGAATTAGAATTAGCTAAATTACAAACTGAGAAAGAAAAGAAGAGAAAAGGATCCGAATAGTAGAATTTTCTCCTTGTCTTTTTCAGACAGGGTTTTTTAAAATTTAATTAAATGATTATATTTTTAACTTAATTTGTAGTGAATTTTTTGTCTTTAAGAAATTAGATTAAGACTGGATAAAATTTTACAAATCGGTTTTATGCATATTAAGAAGATGCATTTTTTAGGCAACAAGATTTTGCAATAACGCACTAAACTAGGGATTAATTACAGCACGTCCAATTATTTTTCGTGCCTTAAGATCCTCCAAGGCAGTATTTGCCTCATCAAGAGTATATCTTTTTGAAATTACAGGGTTTATGATTCCTTTTCTTGCAAGATCAAGCAGTTCTACCATATCACGATAATTCCCAGTATATGCACCTTGAATCATGATAGATTTTAGAGGAATTGTTACAAGAGATAATTCGAATGATCCCCCAAACAAACCAACAAGAATAAGATTACCTCGCTTTCTAAGAATTGCAAAGTCGAGTTTTGCAGTTGGTGGTGCATTTACAAAATCTACAACACTATCTGCACCTTTATTATCACAGATAGATAGAATTTTTTTAGCCGTCTCAGAATCTTTGGAGTTAACTGTAAAATCAGCTCCCATTTTTTTAGCTGTTTCCAATTTCTCATCATCCAAATCAACACAAATAATTTTGGCTTTGGTGATAGCCTTTGCAATTTGTACACCCATTAATCCCAGTCCACCAGCACCAACAATTACAAGAAATTTTGGAGAGTTTTGATTTGATTTTTTAATTGCAGTGTATGCAGTTAGTCCAGAACATGCAAGCGAAGTTGCAGCATCTGGATTAACACCATCAAGATTTGCTAAATATTTAGAATTAGGAATCATAGCATAATCAGAATATCCGCCATCTTGAAAAACACCTAAAGATTTGGGGGAATCACATAGATTTTCATTCTCTACTTTACACGCAGGACATTCTCCACAACCAATCCAAGGAAATACCAAAACTTCATCTCCTTTTGAAATTCCAGATACATCATTACCAAAATCTTCAACAACACCAACAATCTCATGTCCAGGAGTTACAGGATATTTTACACCTCTATCAGTCACTTTCATAAATTGACCATCTCCAAGATCATAACCACCTTCCCAAAGATGTAGATCACTATGACAAACTCCCACAGATTTTACTTTGACTAAAACCTGATCACCATGAGGCTTTGGAGTCTCTATTGAAGATACAGCAAGAGGTTCGTTTGGGCCTGTAATCCTAGCAGATTTCATAAATTAATTTTTCATATTGATAATATAAGAGTTGACTGGAAATGAGAAAAAAATAGAGCCCTTAGATATTATTGAATAAACATAGAGTAGAAATGTGAGTGAAGTACCAAATCCTACTAGTATTTCTCAAGAGCCAATAAACATTCTATTCAGTCCATTATCTAATGCAAAAAAAGATGTTTGGGATATTGATCTAATCAAGATTTTGAATTTATTAATGAAAATTCTTGAAAAGACAGATAGGAAAGATCTCAAAGTTGCAGGAATGGCAGCATTGTCATCGTCCTTGATTTATAGGATGAAAGTTGAAAGTATTTTTGCATTACAAAAAGCGGCAATGGAGAAAAAACCAATGCGTCAAAGAACAGACGTAGATATAGAACTAATAGATATTCCATACAGGCATGAATCAACATATCCAGTATCATTAGATGATTTGTTAGGATTGCTTCAAAATCTTATTGGCACAATTGCAAATCCTCAATCAAGAAGAAACAAAGGAATAGGAATTGAGCCAATTGAAGCACCAGATTTCCAAGATTATTTCATATCACTTGAAAGTATAATTGGGAAGTACGAGGATTTGATAATGAAGAAAATATCATTAACAGGGTTTGGAGTACTTCAAGAAATCATTGCTGAATTAGATCAGGTAGATTCTATCAGATGCTTCTTTGCAGCATTGTTTTTAGCAAGAGATCAGAAAGTAGACTTGGAGCAAAGTGATGAAGATATTAGGATTATCTTAGTAAAAGAAGAGTTAACAAACTGATCAAAAATGAAGGAATAGTTTAACTAGAATTTAGAGGAGACATAAATAGTTGACAAAAATTGAAAATACCGATGAGGCAACAGCAAGAATCGAGGCTGCACTATATTCAGCAGGCAGACCTCTTAAAATTGAAGATATAATCAGAGCATCAGGTACAGAATCAAGAACAAAAACCATTGGATTGCTAGAGAACATTATGAAAAAAACAAAATCAGCATTTAAAGCACTAGAAATTGTTATTCTTCCAGATGGATCGTATGTAATGCAACTAAAACCAGAGTACAGTGCAACAATTAAGAAGTATGCTTCAAAACCTGTTCTTCCAAATGCTACACTTAAGACGCTATCATATATTGCATATATGCAACCTATATCATCAAAACAGCTTGTAGAAACAAGAGGGTCTGGAGTATATTCGCATCTAAAAGAATTACGACAGTTAGATTACATCAGTCATCAAAATGTAGGAAGATTAAAAATTTACATGACAACTGAAAAATTCCAAAAGTATTTTGGAATTCAAGGAGATGTAGAAGATCTTAAACAAAGATTATTCTCCAAGGTGAGAAAGACTGCAAATAGACAAACTAGCCAAGAAATGGTCACAAAACTAAACTGAGTTTTTTTTTAATTTATGGCTAAATTTTGCGTTTTGTATAAATTAGAGTAAGTAAGACACGAATCTGTGAGAAAATCAGTAGAGAATTTAGCAACTAGTAAGATTACAGGCGGCAGAAGGCATCCGCTTAGAATTAGAAGAAAATATGAAATTGATAGATACCCAAATGAGCCTGTTAATGGCGCCCAAATAACAGTAACAAGACGGGTTCGTGGGAATAATAAAAAAACAGCTTTGAAAACAATTGATTTTGTCAATTTAGCAACAGGTAGAGACAAGGTAAAAAAATCAAAAATCATCAAAGTATTAGAAAATGCAACAAACAATGATTACAAAAGACGAGGCATCATTACAAAAGGGGCAATCTTAGAGACGCAAGAGGGAAAATGCAAAGTGGTTTCAAAGCCCGGACAAAACGGAATAGTTAACGCAATTTTACTAAAGGAATAAAATGAAAGATTACGAGCATGTCGTAATCTGGTTGGATTATTTCAACAAGAATTTAAAAAAATCAAAAGGCAGAAGACTAGGGTTAGAAAAATGTGTTTATGACCCCTCATTGAAAGAATTAATGGATGCCACAACATCAGGAGGATTTGAAATTACAGAATCAAACGACAAAGTAAGGTATCCAAAAAGACCATTTGTGAGGTCAGGATATGTTATAATACCAAAAAATTCCCCCAAGACAAAAATTCTTAACAAAATTTCAGAAAAATTAGTTGCCAAGAGAACGAAACAATCAAAATAAAATGAAATCTAGCTCTTAGATAAAGTAAAGTTGACAGAAGTCTATGATAATAGTACCATAATTAAGAATGCTAATTGCAGGAGGTAGGCGAAATAATGCACCTAGCCGCCAGTGGAAGGGTAATCATTCAACTATCAAAGGAACTAGTTGAAGGACAGATACTCTGTGACGAAAAGGGTACTAGAGTTGCAAAAGTAATGGAAATGATAGGTCCAGTAAAAAGACCATTTGCTTCAGCAATGCCATTAACAAATAGCATCAAAAAGTACATTGGCAAAAATGTTTTCGCATCAGAAGAATCTCCTGTAAATAAACCAAAAAAATTTAGGAGAAAACAAAAATGAACATACTAGAAAAACAAAGCTGTCCTGAATGTCAATCTTCATTAGTAGATGACATGCAGAATGGTGAAATAATCTGTTCTGGTTGCGGCGTAGTAGTCGATGATCAGATTTCAGATTTTGGTCCAGAAACAATAAGTTCAAGTTTTGAAGACAAGATGAAGCTTGCAAGAGCGACAGGCCAGACAACTTATTCTCAACATGACTTGGGAATAACAACTGAGATTTCAATCAGTACAAAGGATTTTAGTGGAAAAACATTAAATCACGATGTTGTAAATCAAATGCACAATCTCAGAAAATGGCAACAAAGAGTAAGAGTTTCATCACCAAGAGAAAGAAGGCTTGCAAATGTTTTAACAAAAATGGGTGAAACATGTAATGGTCTTAATCTTTCAAAGAATGTGTTAGAGACAGCTTCTATGATATACAGAGGTTTGGATGGCCATATAGAAGTAAAAGGAAAATCAGTAGCCAGCATTACTGCGGCTACAATTTACATGGCATGCAAGCAATGTGAAGTAGTAAGATCTCTTGAAGAAATCATTCGCGGAATTTGTCCATCTAAAGATGTTAAATCAAAAACAAAACTTGCGGCAAGATACTATAGAACCATGGTAATGGAGATGGGTCATTTAACTGCTCCAGTAGTAACCATGGACAAATATATCTCAAAGATAGCAAACATGACACAAACCGAGGTAAGAGTTGAAAGACTTGCCTTGGAGATTGCAGAAAAAACTAAAGGTAGTAGTATTGCAGATGGAAAAGCTCCAAACGGAATTGCAGCAGCATACCTATATGTGGCATCTGCCTTGCTTGGACAAAACGTACTCCAAAGAGACGTTTCAAGTATTGCAGGAGTTACAGAAGTTACTATCAGAAACAGATGTAAAGAAATTCTAACATGCTACAAGCTCAAAATAACATTGAGACCGTCTCTGGCCAAATATTAACACCCACCCCTCTCTTTTCATTTTATTAAGAATGCACGTTAGGATTTATGCATTCATCACAAAAATCACATTAAAAATCAAAAATTCATTCAAACTTAACGCACTTTTTGGGCATATCCTAATTCTAAATCGTATTAGTTTAGAGTTAATGACAGAATAAAGTCTGCCAAATGTGGAACATTTCTTATCCAGAAAGATTTGGTGACAGATATTGATATGTTAATGCACTTCAAATACCAGATCATCGAGATACTGTAAAAAAATGTAAACATCAATACTATCAGTAATTGGAATTATATCCAATAAGATATTCACAATTCAAGATTCAGTTAAATCAAACACCGTCCTGCATCTAATAATCATTATTAGAATCTGGAGAATTCAATTAAAAACAAATTAAATCAAATACAACATATTGACTGTTTGAACTTTTCTGTACTAATTTGATAGTTACAACTCTTACAAACTTGCCAACTTCTCTTTTTTAGAACATTTAAGGTTACATCATAAGATACACAATACATTTTGCCATTACATTTTGGACATGGTATTGGTATGCCTATTTCCATACTAAGCATAATACCAAAATGTCATAAAAGGAACAAGTAGAACTGATAAATTGTTCATAAAAAATCTCATAGAGTAATCAAAATAGCCACTTACCAAACAAGGAGGAAAAATAGAAATATTGAAAGATAAATCTTGATCTGCTTCACAAAATTACAGATATAGTTTATTTAAGATAAAACTATGCAATCAAGACAGTTCTGATCTTTTTGATTGGATGATGTGAAATGTCTCTATGGATGACAGATATTGGCTCCTGCTTGAATGTCATGTCACATCGATAACATTTCCAGACTGTTGTGGTTTGCATATCATGTTATTGTAAAGTAAGAATAAAAGGTTCAAGAATAATTCGTTCATCCCTATCAATCACCAAGGATTCTAGAAATGATCTAAAAACAATCTAGGTTGCAATAACGTGAATTTGAGTTTGTATCACATCTAAATTTAGGAATAATCTTTTTTTGCTAAACTTATTTTTCATGCTATGCTTATGGGAAAAATTTGTTGAAAACATATGAAATTATGATTTTTTTGCAATTTAGTAGATAAAGGGCACTATTCGGTGTGATTAGGATTAGCTAAATTTCGTCGGTATTATATAGAGAAACAAAATAATTTGTAATATGGCAGTACTAGAAATCAAGGATCTTCATGTTACAAGAGAAGGTAAAGAGATTCTAAAAGGAGTTAATTTGAAAACAGGTCCAGGAGAAGTACATGCCATAATGGGTCCAAATGGTTCAGGAAAGAGCACATTAGCTTATACATTACTTGCGCATCCAAAATATGAAGTCACACAAGGTGACATATTATTGGATGGTGAAAGTATCTTAGACTTAACAGCAGATGAAAGAGCAAAGAAAGGATTATTCTTAGGATTTCAATACCCAACTGAAGTTTCAGGCGTAGGCTTCTCTCACTTTCTAAGAACAGCATACAATTCATTAAGTAAAGCACTTCAAGGAGAAGACAGAGAAGTATTCATTACAGTCAGAGAGTTTCAAAAATATCTAAAAGAAAATCTCGAAAAAGTAGGATTAAAAGAAGAGTTCCTTTCAAGATACCTAAACGAAGGGTTCTCAGGCGGAGAGAAAAAACGTGCAGAAGTTTTACAAATGGCTGTCCTAAAACCAAAGATTTCAATTTTAGATGAACCAGATTCAGGATTAGATATTGATGCTGTACAATCAGTAGCTAAAGCAATTAGTAAAGTGTCAAGCAAGGATGCAACAGTTATCGTAATTACTCACTATGCTAGAATTTTAAAATTCTTAGATAAATTAGATTACGTACATGTGTTTGCCAGAGGAAGAGTGTTGAAAACAGGTGATGCTTCACTTGCAGATAAATTAGAAGCTGAAGGATACGATTGGGTATTAGAACAGACAGCATAATCAAATTTAACCGAAATGATTTTTTAGAATAAAAATTCGCAAATAGTTATATCAATTATCCAAAGAATTTTTAGAAACAAAAGAAAATTGAAAAAAACATTAGTATAAAATTAAAACTACTCAAAGACAAAGTAAATAAAGAAATTATTAGTAAAATTACAAATCATTTAGGAGTGTCATCATCACAAGATCAAATAAAATTAGTCTATAAATCACAAAAGAGGACAATAGAGATTTGGTAATAGAGAATCAAGTTTTTTATTTAAATAGGGTTTCAAAATGGAATAGAGTATGTCAGACGATAACAATCAATATTATTTCAATTTCTCATTTTTCAAAGTAGATCCTAAATGGAGATGGATGGCAGATCTTGCAAAAGAAGAATCCGCAAAAGAAGTCGAAAATGTAATAAGGAATTCAGGAATAATGTTTAGATCATACTCAAATTTAGGGTTAAGAGATGACGCAGATTTTTTGTTTTGGTTTGTATCAAAATCAGTTGAAGAAATCCAAATTGTGATTGAAAAGATATACAAAACAGTGTTTGGGAAATACATAGTTCCATCTAGAACATATTTGTCATGTACACGACCATCAGTGTACATACAAGAACAAAAAGCTCAGGGATTTATTACAGGAAATGAATCAAAGAAACATGTCATCGTATATCCATTTACAAAGACAAGAGAATGGTATCTTCTACCAAAAGAAAAACGTCAAGAAATAATGGATGAACATATTGAAGTAAGTAGAAAATATCCACAAATAATACTCAACACAACATACTCATTTGGCATACATGATGAGGATTTCATGCTAGCATTTGAAGTAGACAACATCAGAGATTTCCAAGATCTCATCATGGATTTAAGAGAAACTCAAGTATCATCATATGTCAAAAATGACATCCCAATGATCGTATGTGTAAGAAAAGATATCGTACCGCTTATTTCCAGTTTAGGATAAACCAATAAACAAATACGAATTTTCACCTTAATTAAAATATCATAAGGATACATCTTGGATAGACATAAATGTTTAAATTTTAACTAAAAAAACAGTTTTGAAATATATAGAGACAAACTCAAAACAGTCGGAGAGTAAAAATTGAGATACAATAAACTAGGTAAAACAGACATCAAAGTATCAGAATTGGGATTTGGTGCGTGGTCGATTGCACTTGATTGGTGGGGTAAAAAAATTGAAGAAGAAGAAGCAAAAAGGATGCTCAAAAAAGCATATGATTTGGGAATCAACTTTTTTGAAACAGGTGATATGTATGGGAAAGGAAAAAGTGAGAAGCTAATTGGAGAAGTTTTCAAAGATATGCGAAACGAAATTGTCATATCCACAAAATATGGATATGATTTTTCAGAAGTTGAACAAATTGGACATAGTGAACTTCCACAGAAGTTTGATGAAGCATTTACAAAAAAAGCACTAAAAAATAGTTTAGAGAGATTACAAACAGACCATCTTGATATGTATGGATTACACAATCCAAAATTGAGACACATAAGAGACAATTCCATTTTTGACGTGCTTGATAGGTTTATTGCAGATGAATCAATCAAAACATACCAAGTTGCATTAGGCCCTGCAATTGGATGGACACAAGAAGGTCTTGAAGCAATGGACAGACCGAATGTCAGTGCAGTTCAAACAGTATATAACATCATAGAGCAAACCCCAGGAAATGAATTAATGCGAAAAGCTGAAGAAAAGAATGTCGGAATCCTAGTCAGAGTTCCAGAGGCATCAGGGATTCTAACTGGAAAAGTTAATGCAGATACTAAGATAGATGAAAAAGATCATAGATCAGTAAGAAAAGGTGAATGGATTAAAGAATCATTGGAAAAAGTGGAACAACTCAAACCAGTTGCACAGAGAAATGGATTAACAATTACAGAGTTAGCAATGAAGTTTATCATGTCAAAGAAAGGATTTGCATCAGTATTTCCTACAGTAATAAGTGAAGAAGAGATAACAAATTACGTAGAGATGACCAAGGGCAATTACATTCCAGCATCAGACATGAAAGATATTGAAGAGCTGTACAATACATGGCCTTCCTATGAATTAAAGGCAACACCTCAAGCAAATTAATTTGTAAATGGACAGCCCAATAGATTTTAAAAAAACATTAGAAGTAATTGAAGGAATGAAAATTGCCAAAATAGGCAATTACAAAAAATGGAAACAAATTATCAAAAAAATAAAAAATGAGCAGCCATTAAATTCTGGAGAATCTGAATATTATACGAATTTAACACGAATTTACAAAGATTCAAGCATAACTAGCAGAAGTAAAATATACCACACAAAATTGTCAAAACAAGATAAGAAACCGCCATGTAATGCTTGTGGGAGAGATTCCCTATACTATTGCAACATGAATGATCAATATTTTTGCACGGTACACATAGTAGGTCACGATGAAAATGAATTCTAAGAAGATATTGTTTCTTCCAAACTAAATGAATTCTCTACAAAATATTCCACACGTGTTTTTTTAAATTCGCGTGAACTGAAGAGAATCTTATAGTCATCAACATGTATTTGTTCTTGAATTGTTTTTGCCATCATATTTGCCTCATCATGAGTTTTACAATGAATCATTGAAAATACATTATATGGCCAATCATCATATGTTGGCCTTTCATAACAGTGACTTACTTGTGGAAAAGACCCTAAGGTTTCACCAACTTTAGAAATTCTATTTTCAGGTACTTTCCAAACAATCATACCATTTGCAGTAAACCCAACTTGCCTATGTCTTAAGATAGCAGCAAATCTTCTCATCACACCTATATCTTCATAATATTTCATTTTTTCAAATAACTCTTTTTCAGTAATACCAAGATTTTTTGCAGATTTTACAAATGGTTCGTCAATTATTGCCATATCTTTTTGTAATTCACGGATAAACTTTTTGTCTTCTTCAGTAGCTTTAAATTTTATATTTTTGATCTCTTTTTTTACCTCTGTTGGTGCAACCTCATGTTTCTTATCATCAACCATATCTAATTTTACACCAATCTTGAACAATTGTAAAGTGGGAAGCATTCTAACTTTTTTAATTCCTTTAAGAACATTGAATTTAGCAAGTTCTTCTTTCAAATCAGAACCAGGTGGAACAGCCAAAGTGAACCAAAGATTAAACTGATGATCTCGTTCATAGTTATGACTAACACCAGGATGACGATTAATTTGATTTGCGACATTTTCCAATTGATCATCTTCAATCTCCATTGCAACAAGAGAACTGGTGTAACCAAGTTTACGAGTATCAAATATTGCACTCAATTGTCTTAGAACCCCAATTTCTTTGAGTTTATTTAATCTATTTTTGATGTCTTCAGGAGTAGTGTTGAATTTTTCAGCAATAGCATCAAAAGGTCTAGTCACAAGAGGAAATGTCCATTGAATTTCATTTAAGAGTTCTTTATCAGATTCATCCATAGAAGTCACTATGACAATAACTTGCCTATTCAATTAAAAATGTAGCTGGTATTTTACACCTTGATTTTTAATACATAAATAGAAACTCTAGCCCATCTGATCGATGATAGTTGATCTAAATATTCACGATAAGACAGTAATTGTCATCGGAGGCGGAAAAGAGGCTCAAAAAAGAATTAATTCATTGTTAAAACAAGATTGTAAAATAACAGTAATTAGTGATTCAATCAATACAGAAATTGCCAAATTATCAAAAGCAAAAAAAATTAAATTTGAAAAACAGAGAATTAAAGATGTAAAATTTATTTCAAAATTTAAACCAGATCTTATCATTACAACAACAAATGATAAAAAAATAAATCAAAATATAATAAATGCTGCAAAAAAGAAAAAAATCATCACATATAGTTCAGATAATCCTGAAGACAGTGACTTCTCAAATCCTGCAATAATTGATTTGGAAAGCACTATTCAGATCGCAATTTTTACAGGAGGTCAAAGTCCAATCATGTCAAAAAAAATCAAAGCCAAATCAGAAGAAATATTCAAGAAAATAATTTCAAAAGAAGACATAGCTCAAGTCAAGATTCAAAATATCGCAAGAAAGTTGGCAAAAGAAATGATCCATACCCAAACTCAAAGAAGAGAATATTTACATAGCATCATGGCCGACAATGATATTGATCAGTTAATAAAAGACGGTCAAATGAAAAAAGCTGAAAAACGGGCAATTACAATATTGAGGAATTGGAAATGAATCAAAATATCATCAATGCAAGGGTAACTTTTCGTAATTCACCAATCCATATTCTAGAACAATTTACGATTAAAGACATAGAAAATGCATATGAGTTATTTAAAAAACATTCAGGATTAGATGAGTGTGTAATTATTCAAACATGCAATCGAATAGAATTGTTTGGAAAATCAAAAATGAATGATTTAAACAAAATTAAAAAAACATGGGCATCAATCACTGGGCTTGAAGAAGAAATATTTCATGAAAACATGGAATATGTTGAAAATAAAGATGCATTTTACCATTTATTGAAATTAACCTCTGGATTAGATTCTATGGTACTTGGAGAAGAACAAATTTTAGGACAAATAAAAAATTCAATCACATCAGCTAGGGAAATCAAAGCATCAGGGCAACACCTTAACACATTATTTGACAAGGCAATTAGAATTGGAACTAGAATAAGAAATTCAAGCGGAATTGGTGCAGGAGGTATTTCAGTTGGTTCTATGGCAGTTAAACTTGCAGAAGAAAACATAGATGAATTAAAAACAAAGAAAATTCTACTAATTGGAACTGGTGAAGTATCAACCCTTGTTGCAAAATCACTACAAAGACGTAGATATAATTTTGATGTTACAAGTAGAACCATTGGAAGATCTCAAGCATTTTGCGAAGCAATGGGAGGAAATCCAATTAAATTTGAGCAGATTCTTTCAGGATTTCATTATTATGATGTGATATTTGTTGCAACTACTGCACCATACTTTCTTGTGACAAATGAGAGAATAACTCAGGCAATGAAAGATAAGAAGGAAGGAATGATGATTCTTGATTTATCAAATCCAAGAACAGTTGATGAGAAAGTCGCAATCATAAAAGGGGTGAAATTGATGAATTTGGATCAAATTGCAGAAATGGTGGAAAAAAACATGAATGCCAGATTAAACAAGGTGAAAGCAGTTGAAAATATAATTAATGAGGAAGTGTGTGTACTAGAAGCCTCAATGAAAAGATTAGAAGCAGAACCACTTGTGAAAAAGGTATTCAAGAATATAGAGAATCTAAGAGAAAAAGAATTACAGAAAGCACTTCAAATGCTTGATGAGAAAGATGAAAAGAAGATCAAAATAATAGAAGAATTAACTAAAGCAGTAGTAGAAAGCATTGTTTCAACTCCAATGAACAACATAAGAAAAGCATCAGAAGCAGGTAATCCGTATGTAGTAGAACTTGCAAGTAAGCTATTCGACTATAAAAAACATGATAACGTAGAGTAGAATTACAGTTTATAGTATTTGTTTTGACTAACACAAGATTTGAGCATTTCAAATATATCTAAAACAATGTATGACATATTTCAGTTATAGATAATCCATGAATAGTGCGTAATTAGTTCATTGGTATTTGTATGTGTTTGGGAAAAACTATGCTAGTTAGATAGATTCATGTAATGATTAAGTAGCAGTAGGTAATTCACACATTATTGTAGATGGATTATCAAAGATTAGTAGTTCTATGAAATAAAATAACCTTTTAGGCACACACCAGGAATACAATATACAAATGAAGTTTAAGGATTACACTAAGAAAATAAGTTACAGATAAAAATTTAATTATTTTTGAATTATTATTGCATCATCGGGATCTAAACTATTCCAAACTACATCATATCCTAATTTAGACAACAAATCAGCATGACATGAATCAGGAATACCATGTGAGTTCATAATCGTGCATGCTTGAATGAATTTAGAGATACCCTCAAGAGAAGCATTTACAATATCAGCGTTTTCTTTTGAAATCAAATATGAACCAACAGTAATGTATGCATCAGGATAATTAGCATTGATAATCTTCAAAGCTGCAGTTTCCGGAATAGCATGTTCTAACGCAATTTGTGTTACAGAGATTAGTTGCAAATTATTTTTATCTAATTTAATTTCAATACCATCCATCTTTTCTTTAGTAATTTCAGTATCAATTCTTTTCAAGTATTCTAGGATGGGTTTTATTGGAACATCTTTTTTAAAAGTGAAAACATGATATTTAGAAATCATCTCTATTTGAGAACATGACAATTCCGAATTTACCGCAACTAACAAGTCAATACTTCTGCTATTTTTCTTTTTTTTATGATTATCAAATAATGCCTTAAGTTTAGCAGTTTTTCTGTCAAGATACTCTTTTGTCCAAAAACCCACAATCTCCAAGTATACTTTTCGTCCAAACCGCTCAAACAGAAAATCAGGAATCATAGCCTTGCCATCTGCTATCAAAGGATCAGGTTCTCGAGAAATTTTCCATCCAAACTTGTCGTTTTGATCAAAATGATGATAAAATCTCTTTGCAAATGCTGCTTCTATAGAACTATCATAAACATAGTCATCATTTATCCCATAGTCATTATTTTGATATGTTGTTTCTATTGTAGAACGAAGGAATTCTTGGGCATCATCATTTTTCAATTCAAATGAATAAATTTTTTGTCCATCGTCTGTCTTTTTTACTATTGAGCCATTGATTTTCCAAGTTGGTGTATTTAAAATTGAAGGTAATAATTTTGCCATCGATGCACCATATCTATAAGTCATCTTAAAAAGACTAAGCGGCCCTTCTAAAACACATGTTATGGAATCATCATCAGATTTAACTCCTGAATTATGTTCCAAAGTATACATCATACCATATTTTTTTACATTACGTAAAACATGTTTCCAATAAATACCACCTTTCACATAAAACTCCAACCGAGTACATTTGAAAAGAAGAGTTTGAAATAATGAAAGATTATACCAAAAAATTAGATCTTTAGTAGTGATGGGCTCAAATCGTGTTAGTATAAGATTCTCATCTTTATCACTCCACATCATGGTTTCAATTTCATTAGATGTGATATGCATCTGATTTGCAAGTTGTTGGATAATAGTTTGTCGTTGTGAATCAGATAAAGCCCAACCTTGCTTGGAGGATTCTTCAAACAATTTCTGTCTTATGAGCATTGGGGTCAGGATAGAAGATGATGAGTCTAATCGTCCAAAAACAGAACGCCTCTCCAACAATGTAAATAATCCTCGTACTAGTTTGTAATCATATTCAGATTCAAGTAGCCTAACCTTTTGTAATAAGTCACCTTTACGCTGTATGTTTTTTTGAGCATCAATAAAAAATACAATAAGTTTGTTGGCAAGTTCGTAATCGGTACCGTTACCAAAAGCGACATTACAAAATAAGGGGATTATCTTGCCTTGACTAACCCTCGTACGCAAAAGTTCAGATGAAAGCATTAGGATATAGCCTCAATCGGTTTTGTTATTTTTTTATACATCGTATCAACTCTCAGATTACTCTGAACCTGTATTTGCAGAAGAATTTTTTTTCAATGCAGTAATCCTTTTTGCACTGGTATTTGTTTCCCGTGTATTTTTTGAAACCAATTCAACTAGTCTTGCCTTTCTTCCATTTTGTTTTGGTCTCAAAATTCTACCTAGTCTTTGTATCAATTCCCGTCCGCTACCTGTACCACTCATAATTATTCCTAATTCTGCATCTGGGACATCTATTCCTTCATCTAATACTCTAGAGGTTACAACCGCATTATACATACCAGACTTGAATCCATCCAATACATTTTGCCTTTCTTCTTTTACTGTCTTATAAGTGATACATGGAATCAAGAATTGGTTTGAGAGATCATAAACCATTTTATTATTCTGTGTAAAAATTATAGTCTTTGTATTTTTATTTTGTTGTAAAATGTTTTTTAATTCATCTATCTTTGCTTTGCTGTTTAGTGCAATCTCATTTGCTTTATTTCTTGCAAGCATTGCCTCCCTTGCAATCTTATTTTTATTTGACATCATGATTAATCGTTTAAGATTATGCATTGATGGAATATTGAATCCTAACTGTCTAAGGTTTGCTAAGAATTTTTTATAATTGATTTCATATTCTTTTTGCTCTTCTGTAGTAAGGGTGACTTGTATTGTATCAACAACATATTCTGCCAGATATTTTTGATTCGAGAGTTTTTGTGAACCAAGACGAAAAACAACTCCACCAGTAAGATACGGAATTAATTCATGCAAATCATCTTCTCTTTCTATTGTTGCAGTCAAACCCAATCTGTATGGTGCAATAAACTGTTCTGCGATGGAGCGATATCCAGGTGCAGGAAGGTGATGTACTTCATCAAAGATTATGAATTTGAACTGATTTCCTATCGAAGATGTTCTAAGATAGGCAGAATCATATGTTGCCACAGTAATTGCTTGAAGGTCATCTTCACCTCCACCTAATTTCCCAACAGAAATGTTTTGTTGATTTTGGATAGTAGTTGACAAGTATTTAGAGATATTATTTGACCATTGTTCCATTAAATCAATTGTTGGAACTATAACAAGTGTAGAAGCATTTACTTTTTGGATGGCCTTTATACCTATAGCCGTTTTTCCAGCACCAGTAGGTAAAATAACACATCCCCTCATAGATGATTTTTCCCAATTTTTGATAGCTTGTTTTTGGTAATCTCGTAATTCTAAATTGTTTATTTGAAACACAGGAGATGGGATAAAATCAGGTACATTATCAACAAAATCTAAATCACTTTTTTTCAAATACTCAATAATTTCTCGATAGTTAAGAGCATAAGATCTAAGATTTTTGGTTCTGTCATCGTATTTGGTACTCGGTATTTGTATGAGTTCACCATCTTCAATCCTAATCGTGCCTTTGTCAAAGAATAGTTTAGGATTTAGTGATGAATCATATGTCAAATCCACTTCTTTGTTTGTCAATATCATTATAATCATTTTTGATTGACATTGATTATTTCTGACCGTACATTCCCATCCCACTAAAGATACACTATCAGGTTAGGGACGTATTCTTACTACCCATCAAATTTTGATGCAGAGTTTCACCTCATACACGTTATCATCCAGGATGTAGTACCGAGGACGTGTTCTATGCCAAACCGTTAGATGACCTACGCTTTCATCTATTTTTGACGTGTTTAAGATTTAAACTGTTTGCAAGATATTGAGAGAGGTTTGGTCAACTAGTTCACATCTATCTGAAGACACAGATCCAATTCCCACTGCCAAGATCAATGCAAAAAAATGACATGCAGATATTTAATCTAAACTTTTTGGTTTAGACTAGGATTATATTTTACCCAAAGAGAATTTCAGTATGTCATTTCCCACTAGACGTCTTCGGAGACTAAGAATATCAGATAAAATGAGAGAGTTAGTTCAACAAACAACATTATCTTCAAAAGATTTCATATGTCCGGTTTTTGTTCAGGAAGGTCTAAAAAATAAAGTGAATGTAAAATCAATGTCAGAAATTGAAAGATTGCCACTTGACGATGTAAACGATGAAGTGGAGAAAATTAGTGATTTAGAAATTCCTGCAATCATGCTTTTTGGGATTCCAACTTTAAAAGATGAAGCAGGAAGTTCTGCATTTGATGATAAAGGAATTGTTCAAAAAACAATATCTAAGATTAGAGAGAATTTTGGGGATAAAATAGTAATAATGGCAGATGTATGCCTATGTCAATTTACATCAACTGGACACTGCGGGATAATTCAGGGAAATAAAATAGATAACGATACTAGTTTAGATACACTGGCAAAGATTGCAGTAAGCCAAGCAAAATCTGGCGTAGATACAGTATCACCATCAGCAATGATGGATGGTCAAGTTGCAGCAATAAGAAAAGCCCTTGATGATGAGGGATTCACAGATGTTTCAATAATGTCACATTCAGCTAAACATCGCTCAAACTTTTATTCTCCATTCAGGGATGCAGCAGAATGCGCTCCTAAATTCGGAGATAGAAAAACATACCAAGTTCCATACACAAATGCAAGGGAAGCAATGATGGAAGTTGAGACAGACATCAATGAAGGAGTAGATATTGTAATGATAAAACCAGCATTATCATACTTGGATCTTATTGCAGAGACAAGAAGAAAGTTCAATATTCCTGTTTCAGCATATAGTGTTTCTGGTGAATATGCACTAGTCAAGGCTGCTTCACAGTTAGGATATGTAAATGAAAACGATATTACGGAAGAAATTCTATATTCAATCAAAAGAGCTGGAGCTGACATGATAGTTACATATTTTGCCAAATCAGCTTCAAGGTTGCTTCAAGAATCATGAGAAACGACGAACGTTTTGAAATTCAAAGAGCTTTTGACCTATTACCACATGTTGTGGGTGCAAGTTGGGCAGCAGTTTGGTTTAGGATGAAAGGAATCAAAAAACCCACAAAAGAAGAATTTAGAGAAAAAACATTAGAATATATAAAAATGGTGGAACCTGTCTTTAAATCATATCCTAATGAAGAAGCATTTTTAGAAATTCGCAAGTATATTGAGTTTAGAAAAAATGAGGAATATGAAAAGATAAGATCAGGGGAAAACAAAGAAATTGAAATCAGATATAAAAGATATGTGGATTATGGTTAGAATCTTTGAATTATAAAAAATAATATGAAAAATTAAATTTGGTGTAATTGTTATGTATTGCAATTGCACTTTACAAAATAATATACTAGTACGTTACAACTAATGATTTTAAAAAACTGTTGGTTAATAGAGACCATTATGAATAGATGTATTCTGTAAATGATATATTTTGCCGTTACTTTGAATTGCAATATGATCTGTTATTGTTTTAAGGGCTAAAGAGTTGAACAAAAATTCCATAACCATGTAAAATTATCAATAAAATAGAAAATCAAAAAATAAGAATTGCAAGAAAATGAATTATGCTAAACAGCATTAGACCAATTATGGATGTATCTATTAAAACACTTGTTATGAATTGTACGCTATCACTTAGAGGCCTCTAATAACTCAGGATTGAATTTTATATGGTTTTATCCGTATGTTTTTGGATATTGAAGACATATTATTTGAATCAATAATCATCATCCTCTGCAAATATCCAAGACAATCCCATGATATCCATTGCACATATGTTCTGTCCAGAAAGCAATTCTGTGTGGATTTTTTCCCTTTCTTTTACTGGTGTATCTACCAGAATAGTTGAAGGCTCAGGTTGCCTCGATTTTAAAATTAATTGATTCATGAAAACGAATAATCAGTGAAATATATGATTATGCCCATTAATTTGTGGCATGCCTTTATTAATTCAAATTAGTGAATGTTTAAATTCATAGTTCAATGATTTTGGCTAGAATCCATAGTGAAAATCTATTTTTTAATAATTACAGTTATGCTTGGAATTTCTTTAATGTTTACAATTGTTGGACTAGTTTCCTTTGATCTAAGTGTAAAGGAAATAAAAAATCTTCTAGGTTCGAGAAATGAAGGTTTTGCATTTAGCATGATTCAAGGTTTAGATAAACACATAGAAAGTCGAATATTAGCATACAAAGAATTAACAAATCTAGACACTATACAGATTGCATTAAATGACTCAAATAGAAAACATGAAAGATTCCTACAGATACAATCCAAATCCAACACATCAGAGCAGCAAATAGAAACTATAAGAGCATCCCCATTCATTGTTGAAGAATCACAGAGAGTTTTAACTGAAGAACTTTTAGACACTATTGAGTTTTATCATGATGAGTATAATTATGATGTAATTGAAGAATTATTTGTAATAAATGCATATGGTACAAATGTTGCTTTAACATCTGGAACATCTACTTTTTCTCAAAGTGAAGAAGAGTGGTGGAAAATTACAAAAGAAACAGGATTGTATATTGGCGATATTGATTTCAACGAGCAAGAGAATCATCACACAATGAATTTCGCATATAGGATAGATAATAAATCAGGTGAATTTATAGGAGTACTACATGTTTTAATTACTCTTGATGACTTACTAAGTGATTTTAAGGAAGAATCAGACGTCATAACAATACCAGGACGTAATGTATTGTTGATAGATGAAAGAGGGTATTCAATTTATTCAAATAAATCAATAAGATTATCAGATTCACCGATTCCATATTTCAATATAATTTCACAAGGAAAAGATGTAGAATTCTTTGAGTTAGACGACATAGATGATTTTAAGCTAATATCTTATGCAAAATCCACAGGATATAGAACATTTGAAGGATTTAATTGGACTGTCATAATTGTACAAGATAGCTCTTCTATTGTAGAAGAATTCAATGAGTTGCGTAATTCTATTTTTACAATATCAATTATTGGCATACTTGCATCTATTATTGGAGGTTTTTTAATATCAACCACTGTTTCTGCCCCCTTAAGACACCTTACAAAAATTGCAAATACGATATCTAAAGGTGATTTTACCATCAATACTAAAAAAAGTCGCATTGATGAAATTAAAACTATTAGTAATTCTTTTGAAGAAATGGTAATAAATCTCAAAAAACTAATTGAAACTGAAAAACAGTTAGCTGAGGCTCATGTAAAAATTAGAAATGAAAGATTAACTGCGATTGGAGAACTTGCAGCAAGCATGGCTCATGATATGAAAAATCCACTAAGCACTATCAAAACATCTTCTGAAATTTTACAAAAAAAGACAGAACAAAGTGCGGAAACAAAAGAGGTATCAAATAGAATGAATCGTGCTATAGATAGAATGTCACATCAAATCGATGATGTGTTAAATTATGTACGAATTACACCGCTAAAATTAGACACAATAAAGATTAATGAATTGATGAATACAGCAAAAAAATCTTTGGAGATCTCAGATAATATCGTAATTTTAATTCCAGAGTCAGACATTCAGATTAAGGGTGATTTAAGAAAATTAGAAATTGTGTTTATCAATATTTTCTTAAATGCTATCCAGGCCATTGGAAAAAATAAAGGGCGAATTGAATGCAAAATTGAACAAAAAGGCACTAATGTGATAATAGAAATTCAAGATTCGGGACCAGGTATACAGGGTGATGTTTTCTCAAAGATTTTCGATTCACTTGTAACTACAAAACAACAAGGAACAGGATTAGGCTTGTCTACGTGTAAAAATGTCATTGAACAACATCATGGAACAATTACTGCTCAAAATAACCCCACAAGATTTGTAATTACTTTGCCCCTAGAGTCAGAATAAAATATGCATAATTTTTGCGAAAGTTTTATCATGGGTTGTATTGAGGTTTGAGATATTGGTAAAAAAAACAATTCTATTAGTTGATGATGATGTGGATCTTTTAGAAAATACAGCTTATATGATAAAAAGTATTGGCTATGACGTAGTTACAGCAGATAATGGACAAGATGCGGTCTTCAAATACAAAGATATCCGCCCAGATTTGGTAATCATGGATGTAAAGATGCCTAAGATGGATGGATTTGACGCATTCTTTAAGATGAAACAATTTGATAAGGAAGCAAAAGTTATTCTCATTACTGCTTTTGCCACAGATGAGAAGAAACATCTAAAGGCAAAAAGCATGTCACTGCTTAGTACAATTAATAAACCGTACTCCTTTGAGCAATTAGAAAAAATTGTTACAGAACATGGATGAATTATTTACTTTCTAACTTCTTTAATTTAATAAATCTATTATTATAAAATTTAATTGCTTCATTTACAAAATCATAATACCATTTTTTAACATATTGATCTTCATGAAGGATTTTTTTCCATTGTTTAACCTCTAAAGATGTTTGTTTATTTGATAATCTGAATCGTGCAGGGACAAGTAAATTCGTGTAAAACCAAATAGAAATCTGATTTGCTAATTCCTCTTCTTCAATTTGTTCAAAATTATTTTGATATTTTACATTCAAATAAGTCATTAATTCATAAACTGGAAAATTTGAAATCTTTGCAATTTGAATATTATCCATAAATAAACCAGCAGCTAAACTTTTCAGTCGATAGATTTCATTTCCGATATTAGATTTTAGATAACTCCACTTTCCAAAAACAATGGGCAGTACATTTGTGTATTTTTCTGCCATCGTATCTATCTGCTTATCAGTTAGATCTAAAACATCCAAACAATACAAAATTCCGTGTAGGGATAACCTATATTGATCTGCAGGTGCTTTTACGTAACTTTTTCCATCTTTTACTACCAAGCCTAATTCTAGCAAGCCAATCGTATGCTTTCCTCTAGCCATTCTACCCACCAGTAATCTTCTGTATTCTTTTTCCTTAGTCCTAATGCTTCCCGAATCATCAAGATGTGTTTTTGCCATTCCCCACGTGGTTAATGTTCCATTCAAAGCTAAAAGTTCTAGCATTTTTTGAACATTTTCATGATGTTTTGTACCTAGTTTTTTTCTAAAGGAGTAACTTCCAAAAAGTCTCTGCGCAGTAGGTCGTGTATACATCTTATAGGCATATAAATTTCCATAAACAGTTCCTTGATCTTCTAATGGCATACCACAGTTTTACGGGTATCTCAAATAATAACTATGTCAATTAGCATTATGTTTACAATATACAATAAAACACATCACAGAGAATAGTAGACAAAATGAACATACGAAAAATAAACAAATAAGCACTCAAAGACTTGAAATAGTTCTAAAACGGGTATTATATGATGTTAAAACAAGTATTCATTATTTTTGGGATTTTTACATTATTTAGTGTGGGGTTTTTACAGATAGGATTTGCAGAAATTGTTCCAGAATGGGTAAAAAATACTGCAAAATGGTATGGTGATGGGATAATTTCAGAAATAGAATTTCTAAATGCGATCCAATATTTAATTAACAATGGGATTTTAAATACCGAAAAACAGAATGCCATTCCAAAAATTGAACCAGATGATACAAAACAAGAATTGTTAGAATACGGAATAAATCAACTTGAATTAAAAAATAATTTAGCAGCATTACAGTTTTTCAATAAAGCCCTAGACAAAGATCCACGAGATGTGAAAGCATTAGTAGATAAAGGTATTGTGCTTGCAAGACAAGGGAATTATAAAGATGCTAAAGCACTATTTGATAAAGCAATAGAAATTTCAGAGTCTCAAGGTAAAGTAAATTACAAAGCAATAGCTAATGCAGGAATTGTATTATCAATATTTGGTGATCCAGATGAAGCAATAAAATATTTTGACAGAGTATTAGATAACGAGCAAGAAGTAAAACAAGAAACACTACTTGCAGTTTTAACTAATAAGGGAGTCACATTGTTAGAACAAGGAAAATATGAAGAGTCTATTTCATATTTTGACAGAGTACTAAAAATCGAGCCGGATAGAATTGGAGGATTAGTAAATAAAGCAAATGCATTACAGGAACTAAATAGAACTGATGAAGCATTTCCATTATTTATCAGAGCACATGAGTTATCAAATGATCCGCTTAGCTGGAAACCCACATTTGTAATAATAAAATGACATCATATGATAAAATCATTAATCCATAGATTAAACATAGAAAAATTAAAATCGTAAAAAAATTTTCAACATATCATGATAAAATAAAAATGATGTACATGCAAATGTAATTAGATTTTAAAATGAGGAGAAGATTAGACTAGTTTTGATCCGATTAACTATATGACATCAAGAAGAACAAAACAACTAATCATTAGTGTGCCAATTGGCGGAAATTTAGTTTTAATCACATTTAAATCAGATGAATAGGGGTAAAAATATCATAAAAAGAGTAAGAGGTATTACTTGACGACATCAATATAAAAACAATTTAGAATTGTTTAGTTTATCTATTGAAATATCAGTTATTTAATCATATATGGCATTTGAAGCAATTCTATTCATAGCAGTACTGCTTATCGCAGCAAAACTAGGAGGAGAATTACTTTATAGAATAGGCCAGCCAACAATACTCGGAAATGTTCTTGCAGGAATCATTGTAGGCCCTGCATTTTTGGCAATAGTACATCCAATTGAAGCAATAGAACTTTTTGTCTCAATTGGAGTATTTTTCTTGTTCTTTCTAATTGGTCTTGAAGAAATTGACATTGCAGGTTTATTCAAAGTCATGAGAGGTAAGATTTTTGCAGGTTCTGCAATTGCATTTTTGATCCCATTTTTGGTCGCAGGAGTTTTTGGATTAGTGATAGACATGGATTTTGTAAGTGCATTTGCAATTGCAAGTGTCATTGCAGCTTCAAGTTTAGGTGTTACAGCTAAGGTACTAAGTGATCTTGGAAAACTAAAATCAACAATTGGGCTTGAAATTTTTACCGTAACTGCAATTGTAGAGTTTATCGCAATAATTTTTGTAAGCGTGTTCATCCAGATAGATACGAGTTCTGAACTTCCTGATATAACCGAAATATCTTGGCTTTTTGCAAAAATGATACTTTTCTTTGCAATAGCAGGATTCATCTCTGTGTTTGGATTACCACGGTTCTTGAGACTTCTTAAAAATCATCTTCGTGTCAAACAAGCATATTTTGGTATGGTGATCGGGGTGATTCTACTAATAGCATATTTTGCAGAAATCAGTGGAGTTCATGGAGCAATAGGTGCACTTCTTTTAGGTATTGCAGTATCAAGGATGAGCAGAGATGAATATGATGAAATTTCAAAAAACATTAGTGTCGTAGGATATGGGATTTTTATTCCAATATTTTTTGCAGGAATCGGACTACATTTCAGCGTAGCGTTTTTAGAATTAGAATGGTGGATAATCATAATTTTCATAATAATCATGACAGGAGTGAAGTTTCTTAGTTCCTACATTGCAGTGCGTATAGCCAATATGAGGCCTGCAACAACTGTTGCATATGGAGTAATGTCAAAAGGAGCAGTAGATTTGGCACTAATGCTATCTTTACTTCAGGCAGGGATAATGGAGGATAAGTTGTTCTCACTTTTAGTTCTCGGAACACTAATGACCATGATAATATCAACTGTAGAGCTTCAACGCAAATTAAAGAAAATAATTCATGTCAAGGTAGGAACACTAGAACTAGGTCTTATTCCAATCTATTTCAGAAGAGTTGTATCAGATACCCCAGTAATTGCAGTTATCAACAGGATATTTTCTAAAACAAAATCAGACATTACAATCAAAGAATTTATTAAAAATAACAAAATTACAAAAAACCCATTTCTGGTTTTTGACAAAGATGAGAATCTTGTAGGACTCATCTCAAAGAATGAAATAAATAAATCCCATAAAAAAACACGAGATAGTACAACTATTGCAGATGTGATGTATAAAAAATTCCACACAGCGTTACCTGATGAATATCTATTTTCAGTAATTCAAAAGATGAATACTCACCCATTTGACATGATTCCAATCATGGATCCTAAAAATAATAGAAAAGTAATTGGAATTGTAACTAACAAAGGAGTAATGGAATTATTAACAGATACTAGAAATATCAAGTCATTACCAAAATGATTTGAACAATATGGATTATCTGAAAAATGTTAATTAGAGTTTATCACTGAATCGTCAAAAACATATTTTTAGGACGTTCGTCAGAAGATAGTTTTCAATTGTAATGTTTTTTCATTTTTCTTCATCATCATACAGGTAAAGAGTATGTTTATCTTCTCATGGATAAATTCTCATCACATTTTTAACATTTAACTATAGTCTTATGATGTTTATGGCTTGTGCATATAACCGGATCTTCAAAGTTTGAAAATTTAGTAATACATCAAGTGCAATTATTTTTTGTGTTAAATGGATTTCTCAGAGACAGAGAAATACAGTTTCAGTAAAATCAGATTAGATTATGGGTTTTGCAGTGGAAACATAACATACCAAAAATCAATAAAATATTCAACAGATGAAATTTCTAAAAAACATGTCAATACATAGTTTTCATCTTTTTCTTTTTTCTCACATCTTTTTCTTTAGAGGATGATTTTACTGAATAGTCATAATCAGGATATAATTTTAAAAACCGATTTTCAACTCGTTCTTCACCAAAATCATCGCTAATTTCGTTTTGCTGTGACATTTTATATCAACCAACCATCAAACTCAAGGTCTGTCAAATCCTATCCTCTATAACCCTACGACATATGAGAATATCAACATATCATTTCTTGATTTCTTGAGTTAACGAAGTCAAATAATTTAAAAAGAGAATTCAGTTATTAAGAGATTGTAAAATTTTATCACTAACTTTGATCATTTTTGATAAAATATCTGATGCCGATTGCTCTTTTTTGGTCGTATCGGCCAAAGTTTTCATTAATTGAATTTCATATTCAATACCTATTTTTAAGCCAATTTGGAAAACTTTTGGTAATTTTGAGACATTTGGAGACACTAAAATCTCAGTTATTTTTTGATTTTTTTCATGTTTAAGGTTAATAGAATTTTTTACTATGGTTTTCAATAATTTTTCAAAATTTTCATACATGTTTGACTCTAATTTTGTCATAGTAAATTTTTTTGACATTGTTACAGTTCTTTTGATATTAAGTAGAGCTTGATTAGATTCAATATTTTCAAAATCTTGAGAGGTAAGTTCTACACCATGTGCATCTTTAATGGTATTTACAATATCAGAAATTGCATCCTTTCTGCAAGAAGACAAAGTCTTTCCAAAGGGACAATTTTGACAATTTGTAGTATAGTACCTAAATCCTTTATTACCAAAACTGGATAACACTAATTTATTTTGATTTCGAAGTTTGGTCATAACTCTTGATACTACAGCCTCATCAATATCAATAATGTTAGAAATTTCTTGATTAGAATATGAGCCCTCATCAAGTAATTCTAAAATTTCTTTTTCAATTTCTCCAGGAGATCGTCTAGATTTTTCTTCAATTGCATCTGCGATGTAATGCTCAGTAAGTTTTTCTTCAGTATCTAATACAAGTTGTTTCCCATCAAACTTTACATCTAGCCCAGAATTTATTTCAGTTTTAATTATTTTTTCTAGTAATCTCTCAACATTAGAAATTTTAAAATTTCTAACTAATTGTTTAAGATCATCAATTTGTATTGGATTTCCTTTTGAAAGTAAGAACAGTAATGCCCATCGAATTTTTTTTTCATTACTTGTTTCAATTTTACGAAGAATGTTACAAATTTCAGTTATTTTTTCCCATTCAATGTCCTCTAAGATATCTTTAGAATCAGATACTAAGCTAAGTGTGTCAAGGATTTTTGTAAAAGCGTGAAAGTCATTTTTTAAAGTATTAGAATATACATTTGTTTTTTGTCTCACAGATTTTTTATATCGTTCAATCAAATCTTTTTTTAAGATAAGTTTTTCGTTTCTCAAGTCATCAAGATCATATTTGAAAAATTCAAAAAATGAAAATATAGGTAAATTAAGTATATTAGGCTCTAACAGTTTCAGAGCAGCCATCATCGAAGAAGAAAGTGCCATCTAAACAATCGAGCATGAACTTCCTATGATAAAAATGTGCATATTTAGAGATATTTGAGTATGAAAAATTAGATTGCCACCAAAGATATCAGAATGACCTTCATCATTTCATCAAGATCTATTATTGTTGATCTAAAACCATAAAAAATCATCATCATGAGTTTTTGTCTTAATTAGTCCTAAATTGATGATGTTAGTTGAAGAAAAGAAATTGATTATCAGTTCATATGAGATCAAGTGGTTATAATGAATCAGGTTGAGTGCAAAATTAAATCATGTTTTATGCAGCCAGATAAGATAGGTGTGGAAGTGACTTACTTGGATAAAAAGAAAAAGTAATACATCTTGTTCAGATAATTAAAACACAGGGTTTTTCTTTTTATTATTTTTATTTTAAAAACATTGAGTGATGTTTAATGCCATCAAGTATCATTTGTAGAGAAGTAAAGTCTAATATTTTTATTACAAAACCGTGTTAAAATATTAATCACGAGTACATACCAAACGCAATTAATTAGATTATATCAAGAGATGTTGAATAGTTTCTGGGCATTTTTATACATTAGGTTATCTCTAAATTCTTTTTTAATAGTGAGTTTAGCGACAAAATTAAGATATGAATCCATACTACTGATTGGCCAATCAGTACCATACAACAGATAACGTGGCTCCCCTGCATAATTTATTAATTCTGCAACTTTTTCTTTCATCATTTTTTCAAAAAAGTGATCAAAAGATCCAACAACAAGCCCAGACACATCAGCATAGACATTATGATTTTTGTAAAGTACTTCTTGTGCATCTTGAATCCAAGGATTTCCTAAATGACACATTACAATTTTCAGTTCAGGGTTATCTACAGCTACATCATCAAGATTAAGAGGTCTAGAATAACGCAATTTACCGGTACTAGAATATGTATCTCCAGTATGAAACATCACAGGTATATTAAATTCAATACAGGTATCATAGACTTTTTGATATCTTTCATCATAAGGATAATAGTGTTCATAACCTGAATAAATTTTCATGGCTTTGATTCTACCATCTTTGATTAATTGTCTATAATGTTTCAGATCTTCATCAGTGTGATGATCTATAGTGAATCCAGCTGCAACACCAAGATTATCATATTTTTTAATCCCCTCAATAATTTGCTCAGTTGAAGGTCTTTCAGAATTTATTTTGTAAGAAGATAAAATTATTGCATAATCAACATTGTTACTAGTCATTTCAGTTTGAAGCATCTCTAATCGATCTTCTAACAACGGAATATGTTGTGTTATCTCGTATTGATTCACATGCACATGACAGTCAATAATCATATTATGTATCTACAAAATGAGGATTTTTCCACTCAATAAAAGTTGCATTGTTTAATGATCTAGGATCTTTCATATAATTAGACAGTATTTTGATAAATTTGAAGCCATTTCGTATTTGAAATGACAATACAGGTTCTTTAATTTCATGACGCATAACTTTGTGCACATATTCTAATGGAGATAATTCGTGTGCACTTTCACAGTAGTTAATTAATCTTGCTCCTGCTATTATTCTACGTAAATTTAGTTTTATTGCCAAAGTCTTTCTTGCATCATAGAGTTTTGTGGCAACACCCAATCTTCTATGATCAGGATGAGATGACACATCGGCCCCGTAAAGAGAATCACCATTTGGATCATGGTTTTTGAAAAAACTATCACCGCAAGCATCTTTCCATGTATGTTCTTGATATTCAGATTTTAGTTTAATAATTAAACTGCTACAAGACCCGACAATTTTTCCGTGATATTCTGCAATAAACTGACCTTCAGGAAAAACTTTCAAATGAGCAGATAACTGATCAGGTTTCCAATAAACTCCTTCAGCAGCCATTGTAGGAAATGCAATTTTTTGCAGCTCTACAACTTTAGGAATATCGTCTTTTGTCATTGTACGTACAATCACATGACTGTGATGTCTACGAACGCGGGGGGTTGTGCTCATTTCTTCATCTATAATTATTTAAAAGGTCTTGATCAAAAATAACATCACTGTTTTTAGATTTCTTTTTAAAAATAACTGTTAATTTTTTTATCGTGTGTCTTACCTCAAATGGAACTTCCACATTTATAGAAAAGTATTGCATATTTTAACATTTACAGTAAAAATCGTTAATAACATTCCTGTTTTAATTGATTAAGAAATTTTTTTAACACCAAAGTTCTTTTTTTGGCCTCAATTTTCGCAGATTTTGTGTGCATTAAAGATTCAAGTTTAAGTAGTTTTTGAAAAAAATGATCAACTGTCCATATTTTATCATTAGGCTTACGTTTATTGCAGAAAGGATCGCTTGGATTGTAAAACGGTCGCTTAAGTGAGCCTGCTGTAGCAAATACTCGTGCAATGCCTATAGCTCCCAAAGCATCTAATCTATCAGCATCCTGAAGAATTTTTCCTTCTAGAGTTTCAGGAATTTTATTTTGTGAAAAACTATGGTCGCGAATGGCATCTAAAATTATCAAGATTTCTTTATTGGAAAAAGAATATTTTTTTAAAATTTGTTTTGACTTTTTTGCGCTATGAATTGAAGAAAGATTAGAATATTTGTGAGATTTTGGATAAGATACTACATCATGCAATAATGCAGCACATAAGACCAATTTCTCATTTGCCTTTTCTGTTTTGCATATTTTTTGAACGTTATTGTATACTCTCATAATATGTTCAAAATCATGAGATGGATCATTTTGAATTATTTTTTTTACATCACTTTTAATTAAATCAAGAACTTTCATTTAGAATCTCCATATTTTTGGCTTGACGAATTTTAATTTTTTTTGAGTGATTAATACGGTCCAATTGACAGATGCAAAAAAAACTATCAACATAATGCCAAAACTATCAATTAATAAAATTCCAGTAAGACGGTCTTCAAATATGTCTAAAAAAGGTTTCAATACTGCATTTCCAAAATAAATCATCATAATATAAGAAATAGTCCGGCCAAACCAAAATCCAGCATACATTCCAATATTTTTTACACGCATTAGCCCGTATGCAATAAACAATATGTTACTTGGAAGTGGAGTTGCACCAAACAAAAATGATGCAAGTAAATAACCATATTTTTTTTTGTTAAGATAACTACCAATTATGTCAAGATTAGATTTCTGTTCTTCTCCAACAAAGGTTCTAAATAATCCACTTATTTTTTTGAGTGTAAATCTACCAATTGTGGCACCAGTTGCACCAACCATTGCAAGAATTACTACATTTAAGCTTGGATCCAGAAGGTAGAAAGATGTTAATATAATCCAGCTTGGAGGCATTAAAATCGGCGCAGCGTTTACTCCGATTAATACAAGAAAAATGCCAAAATACGAATATTCTCCAAAAATTTCAAAAACATCCACCATCTTTCTAGAATTATGTTATTTTTTTTTTGTTTCTAAACCCTTGTATCTAGGTTCATTCGGAAAAAATTTTATTTTGATCTAAAAAGTTAAAAAAATTTCATGTTTTTCAATTCTTTTATCATGTTTTACAATAAATCGGATCAATCATACAATATACTTATAAGTGATTCATGTACATGTTTACTCATGTCCGAGTTAATTTGGAAGTGTTTTCGATGTAACCTAACTTTCAAAGACACGGAACTGGCAAGAATGCATAAAGAAATTTCATCTCATTCTATAACCAAAATTAAAGCAATAGCAGTATAATCTCAGATATTTTAATAGATCTAGTAGTACAAATCAGAGTAGATTGGATATAAATTTAGTCAAATCTTTCAAATTAGAGTAAAATAAAATGATATTTCCTAGTCTAGTTATTAAGATTCACGGTCTTAGGATAAAGCATGATTCTTTTTGAATTTCAATTAATATTGCATGATGAGGTATTTGATGTAACATATTACAAAGGCAACTTAAACCAGATCTGATTTCTACGCAAGATCTATAAACTATAACTTTGGAAAAACTACATATTGAATGAATCATCTGCACCATGCACAAGTTGCATGATAGAGCATGCATCAGGAGTTGGATGTTTATGCGACTACCATCAAAATAAGTAATATGCTTTACGATTGATTTCTCAAATTAGTTTTAATGTAGAGTATAGTATTGTCAATAGATAATGGAGATTGCACATATTCTTGTAAAATGTGATGATGAAAATGATGATGTGTTAGATGAGCTGCAATTAATTGACGGGGTAAAAGAAGTTAAAAAAACGTTTGGCGCATATAATGCAGTGGTAAAACTAGAAGCAGAAACTGTTTCAAAAATCAAAAATATAATATCAGACAAAATACGTAACAAACGAGGGGTATTAAGTACACTGACTCTTGTAACTGCTTAAAGATCGAAATATCAATTCATTTGTCAGTAAGATCTATAAACTAAGATCTTCTCATTGTTATAAAGTGTCTAAAATTGTTAAATGGTGGGAAGGAACGATTGAAGAATTAGAAGAAGATATTGAATGTGAGATTTCTTAATTTTAATTTATCAGCACACCACGAATATATTCAAGAAAAATGTATTAGTTACTAATTAATCCACAATTAAATTATAATTTTGCGGGATCTTTGATCTAGAGTTTAACACACATCTTTTGTTACTGTTTTGATATAAACCCATTTTTTTGGGTCCAACACTAAAAGAACAACCTGAGAAAACAAGTATTTTTCTTATCATATATTGTGAAAATGATTCTCTACATTGTTTGATCACAGTTACAGGTATTTTGTAGTTTGAATAAAGTAGTTAGAAATACTAGCAAAAAACAAATGCCAAATCTCCACTAATTAATAACATATTTTTTTGAATTATTATTGAAAAGGTAAATCAAAAGAAACACTAATGATCCGCAGGTAATTTGTCTGGTTTAATTCTCTTATCAAAGAACAAACAGGCAGTAAGATCTCCCCCCACATTTACCATGGTTCTTGTCATATCCAAGATTCTATCTACACCTAAAAGTAGAACTATTCCAATAACAGGCACCACAGTAGCTAAGAGAATAGAAGATAAAATTACGATACCTGCACCAGGCGCAGAGGGTGCACCAATGGATGCCATAAGAGCAGTAACTGCAATTAGAATAATTGTTGTTGTCCCAAGTTCTATATTGAAAAGATGTGCAAGAAAAAACACTGCCACTATTTGGTATAATGCAGTACCATTCATGTTAATTGTAGCACCAAGTGGAATTACAAATTGGGAAACTGCAGATTTGACTTTCATCTTTTCTTCTGCAGTTTTCAAAGAAACAGGCATCACAGCAGCTGAGCTTGAAGTTGAAAATGCTAACAGTAAAGGATCTTTCATCATTTTTAATGTGGATAAAACTGTCTCTTAGCAAAGACTTTGATGATAATGATGTAAACTAACATCATTATGAAAAGACCAATAACCACTGTTGCCATACAGGTACCAAGACCTACAAGTGCATCAAGGCCGACTTTAGATACGATATCTGTCATTAAACCAAATGCTGCAAATAGGGCCAATCTCATTGCCTAAGAAACAACCTTCATAGTAATCTCCTGTATCGATTCCAGCAGATCCATTATTGGTTCAGATTTTTTTAGGTAGCGATATCATTGCAACTGCAACAAATAGTGCAAAGACGATTTATGCTTAGCATTTCTCCAGACATAAAAGATGTTAAAGGATTGCTTGGTATGATACCTATGATATGTTGAGGAATCTCAAGAAAATTAAATTCAATATTTTCTACAAGTTGTTCTGTTTTATCGATTTCCAAACTTTCTAACATTGATTCACTATCAACAAAACTCCCTGGTACTATGGCGGTAGCTACAAAGACACCAATGCCTAATGCAATAACTGTAGTTACAACAAAAAATACAGCAACAGAGATCCCCATGGTTCGAAGTTGCTCTACACTTCCAGCTGACAAGAGACCTCTAATGATAGAGGCAAAAATAAGAGGGATTATTATCATCTGAATGATCTTGAGAAACAAATGAGCAGGAATAGAAAGCCAAGTAATGATGATTTCACTAGTATCTTTCTCCACAATTCCTGTTTCAGGTCCTAAAAAAACTCCTAACAATAAACCTAAAAATAATCCAACAAGAACCTGTGCCCATAATTTTTTTTTTAATTAGATAAGTTACCTGGGGAGTAATGGATTTGAATGATTGTATCACCATTTTAATCTCAATCCTTTAACATATTTGAAAAACATCTTACAGGTTCTCAAAATTATTTAACAATCAAAATAGGACAAGTTAGACCTCGCATAAGATAGTTTGCCATACTTTCATGATATTTCTCTTCAGTAGGAGTTATTTTGGTCTGTCCTATAACAACCAACTCTATCTTATTTTCTTCTGCATACTCGGCGATGGTGTTGGGAGCAAAAGAGGATTTTAAAACAACATGTTTTAGTGGATTTTTTAGTTTTTTTGTGTCATACTCAATATTTTCTAATTCTTTTTGAATGACTTTTTTTTTATTTTCAAATTCATCCTTTTTATTTTTGTTAAATAATGTTTCAAGCGATGTAGTTTCAATACATGTGATCAATGTTACTTCTCCATCGATTTTTTCTGCAAGATCTATGGCAGCTCCTAACCCTCGTTTTGCACCTGACGTTGAATTGTATGGTACTAAAATAGAATTAAAACGAAAACTATCATTCATAACTAAACTTTGCATATATCCTGAATTTAACCTAAGCGTAATTTTCAGAAGTGAGAATTAGTAAAGGATTCACTAGTGGTAATTGAAACAAAAATAACAAGATAACATAACAGTATTATATTCTATTTTAAAACATTCTTTTCTTTAGATTGTGGATGCAGAAGATCCCTATCAGATTTATTAGTTTGTATTAGGTGGAATTACAAGTACTTTATTTGAGGTACACAATGATTGTGATTTTAAGCTAGTTGTATGATTTATGAATAAAAAATAGTAAATAAAAAAAATTAATTTATTCAGTGACTTTGATTTAAGATGCTGTAAATTTGAAACCTATTTTTGCATGAGTGTCATCGCAGCTTGGTTGGGTGCAGGATTTTCCAAATCTACACAATGTTATTGTTGTTTTTCTATCTACTTCCACTAGTAATGGGCCATTTTCTTCTGCCTTGATTTTTACATTGGTCATTATTTTTATTCTAACTTTATTTTCAATAAACAATGCTAATTTTTGTAATTTTATCATTAATTATCCACTATAATATGACCAAAATTAATGATTGTAGTATGTTATCTTGGAAAAAATTTGTGAAATGGTTATTTCTAGAAGAGTAACAAAATCTCAATGTAGAGGTCGAGATGGAAAAAGTGGAAAGAAAACAAATGGATCATGTGAAAAAATATGATTTCAAATATGTGCTAAAAATATTTGAGTTTACATAAAAAATTACTGATGTACATGTTATTTACATCATTAATTATCTATTAGATCATGGCAGCAAAAAAACGTACAGCCAAAAGAAAACCAACTAGAAAAATAAAGAGGGCTGTAAGAAAAACTACTAGCAAAGCAAAAAGATCAATCCCAAAAGCAAAGAAAGCTGTGAGAAAAGTTAAACGTACAGTGAGTAAGGCAAAGAAACGAGCTCAACTAGTAGCAAATAAAAGAAAAAAAGAACTTCAACAAGCAAATAACAAGATCAAAAGCATGAAGAAGTCTCTAAAAACTATAGAAAAATCTGCACGAAAAAAGAAAACAGATTATCAAAAAGCACTGAAGAGAGCAACACAAACTCAATAACTTTAGATGCTAGATTCTATTTTTTCTTAATTAGTCTCAGAATCACAGATATTTCATTTCATTTTGTACAACTTCGATTTTGTATTTTTTACACTGGGTCTTGTTCTCAGGGGATTAGTGGGTCGATCTATTTGTTCTAGGTATTATTGTTATAGGTTTTGGAGTTGGTACAAGATTTACTCAGGGAAACAATGAAAAATGGTTTACATATTTGATTATACAGAAAAAGACGTAGCACAATTTACTTGTTTGCTTATCTAGGCATTAATTGACCTTAGTTATTTTGTGATCAATAAATCTGTATTTGGCACATTCTCGTTCCAGTATATTGTTACAGTCATGAATAAATGGAATTCTTTTATCAACAGATTCTGTTTGTGGGGTATCTGCTAGAAATTCAATAAAATCATACATTTCATTCCATTCTAGTTTATAGTATAATTCACGTGTTTCCTCAATCGCATTAGCAAGATACCCATTGATTATAGTATAAGCTGGAACTTTGAAAAAATCATAAAGGATTCTTTCAAAAAACTTTTTGAGTTCAGGATTGTCTTGTATTAATACTGCTGATGGGAGTTTACCAACATCCAAATATTGTCTAAAAACTACGTTCCAGATACTGTGTTTTAGGGTATCATCAACTGATTTGTTTTGATCTTTTTTTCGTTCCTCAATTCCTTCTCTTTGTGAGAAAGTTTTCTTAGATGTCAATGCATATCAATACGGATCTAGGGACCTAATAAACTACAGCAAAGAAAGATTATTTTCCAGAACAGAGTATCATATATTTAAAGTGACAATCATATTGTAGCGACACTGGCACAAATTAATACGGAAACGATAAAAATTATGTATTTGATATTTGACGGTTTGCACTATATCTGCTCAGAGTACTCATACAATCAAAAATATGACTAAAATTCCCAAAACAAACCAGTGAATTTGAAATAGTAAATATCAATACTTTAAGTAGAACATCTACATCCAACACGAAGATCAATTACAATCATTACTGTAAAAGATATTAGTGCTCAGTAATGGCCAGATCAAAATGTTCATAGAATATTTGAATATACTAAGGGTTCCCACAATTCCTAATGCAACTGCCAAAATTAAAAATACAAAAGAAGTAACAATTCATACTGGAGTTTCTTTAATAAATGCAAAATATAATTTGGCATTGCAATAACTGTAAGATAGAGATTCCTACTATTCATTTAACTAATATCAAAACTGAGAAAACCTGTTTTGATTATTTACAATATACAAAGTACAAAAATATTAAATGAAAATACAGTTATTGGCTTTAGCAGGGATGTAATTAACATAGTTCCAGTTATTATTAAGCGATTATTTGTAAACAGTCCTATCAACGAAGAGTTAACTACATAATTTAAACAATAGTCAAAATAACAAAAGCCAGAAAAAATCTCGGTTAATGGCTACAAAAGGAAGTACTAGTATGTATGAATAGTCAATAAAAATATTTGAATTTTTTTTATTTCAATTTGTAAAATAATTGGAGAGTTAGGGCATAGGATGAAAAAGAATCTATTTTGAAAATATATAAAAAAATATTAAAAAGTGAGAATAGAGTAAGATTAAACTCTTCTTCCTCTAATGGTTCGTCTTGCTGCTCTACTATAAGCTGCTTTTGTGATTGCTTTACCTTTTTTAGCAGCAACTGTTCTTCGTGGTTTTGGTTTATTGGTTGATGTGTTCACAGTTCTCTTTGCTGCATGCTTCCATGCGGGTTTTGCAGTTTTTGATCTGCTTGTTGTTTTAGCAGCAGTTCTTCTTGCAGGTCTTGTAGCTCTCTTGACAGTCTTTGTAGCTTTCTTTGCAGTTCTTCTTACAGGTCTTGTAGCTTTCTTGACAGTCTTTGTAGCTTTCTTTGCAGTTTTAGTTACAGCTTTCTTGATTTTTTTCTTTTGCTTACTAATTGCCATTATACAATAATGTGGCGTATATTTTTTAAGTTAAGACAAATAAATTAAATTAATAGTTTGTAAATTAAATCAACCTGAATGAATCTCATTTTATGATTTATTTTAAAATGTAAAACAGTACATTTAGCAGTAAATCAATTAAGCATGGATTAAATTTTTCTTAGTATGTTTATCAAAATACATGTTAGTCTATACTAATCGGTGGTTGTTGATTTACAAATACAACATATAGAGATTATAATAAAAAAATACAAGAGATTCAAAATATTTCCTCAAAGGTTTTTTTCAAAAATATAATTCAAACAGAAAATTAAACACCGTTAAGGATCTTATTGAAATGATCAAGATAATGAACAATATTGCCAAAACCACTCATAAAGCAATGAAAGGTGCAAAATTTGCAGAATTACTGGTAAGAATAACTTGTAACAGCAAAAAATTCATCATCAAACACAATAAAATAGCACTACAAGGGTAAAGCGGACTGTAATTACATCAATAAAGCACTACAAGCAGATGCACTTCAAAAAAAAATAACACAAGATCTCATCAGAACAAAGAGATTACAAATAACATACAAGATTCAGGTAAATGCAGATCTCAACGTTGCAGAGGATCTGTAAAAAACCCTTGCTGGTATTAAAATCATCAGAAATAGCACAAATAGTAACTAGAATTCCGCTTGAATCAAGAAATATGTGACTTGTTTTGCAATTTATCGTATAGAGATAATTGAACACGAACTAAAATAATCCTATTTTTCATTCAGAAGTGACACATGATCTTTTTGCTGAATCACCTTAAATTCTTGGTTTCTTTATCAGATAAATTGAGAATCACTTGACATTTCTATACATATTTGATGGTACATAGGAAATTAGTGGACTTGATTATAACATTCAGTGCAGAGGGTGGGATTTGAACCCACGAACTCCTGAGAGAAGGGATTTCCTATTTATGGATCTTGAGTCCCTCTCGGTTGACCGGGCTTCGATACCTCTGCAATGAAAGTGGATAATGACCATTATTTTTCAATTACTATTACAATAAATCAAAAAATTATTCTATTTTTTGAAGATTTTTGGACAAAGCTTTTAATCGTGTTAAGAAGACCCGAAAATGTATGTCAGAATTCATACCAATTTCAGATGCAAAAAAAATGCGTAGTGGGGTTAATGTTGAAGCCAGTGTTAAAAGCAAAGGGGACCCAAGAACTGTAAATCTCAAAAGTGGGGGAACAGTAGATGTCTGCGATGCAATTATAGCTAACGGTGATGAAACTGAAGACAATCAAATGAAACTCACATTATGGGGTGACGATATCAAAGCAGTAAATGTTGGAGATAAAGTTGTCATCATAAATGGATATACCAATGAGTTTAAAGGTGAAGTGTCGTTAACCAAAGGCAAATATGGAAAGATGGAAATCAATCCATAATAATCAAAATCATTATTCAATAATTTCTTTTATTTTGATAATTTTTCCAATCTAAAAATAGTACTAGCAGTCCAACGATTAATACAATAAGTCCTAATATGACTAAAATTCCCGAAACAAGTAGTGGAAAAATCATTTTCATCACAGGAGAATTAGGATTTGACAGAGCATCAGAATTTTCTGGATCTTCTGAAAACATCATAACAACATGGACATCATCAGTTCCGATATTTTCAATTTCAAAATTCAATGTGTCAGAGGTAGTAATTTCCAAGACTTCAAATAAAACAGGTTCATCCTGAATAAATGTTCCATAATCATCATCAAAAATATTGGAGATTTTTATGGATAACTTATCCCTAGATTGGTAATCGGTTATCTGAATTCCCCACATAAGAGGAATATTGGATGAAGACACACTATAAGAAAAATAGGCTGAATTACCAGGCATTATTTCAACTTCATTGGAAACATCATCAAACATTCCTTCAAACAATAATGGTACTGAAAAATTATCAGATTGGTAAATACTGGAAGGAATAGATAAAGTAGCAATCGAAAGGGAAATCATAATCAAAAGTACACCAATAATTGAAATTATAATACCTTTTTTATTCATAATAAAGAATCAGTGAATACCTACTTTTATTTCATAGAAAATAAGTTTACAAAAAATTTAGAGTAATCATCTAGACCTTAGTGTAGTGGGTTTTCTTTTGGCTGCAGTCTTTTTAGCTGGTTTTCTTTTGGCTGCAGTCTTTTTAGCTGGTTTTCTTTTGGCTGCAGTCTTTTTAGCTGGTTTTCTTTTGGCTGCAGTCTTTTTAGCTGGTTTTCTTTT